>CAJASG010000448.1 GCA_903944555.1 uncultured beta proteobacterium | reverse complement strand
TGGACAACACGCCACTGGGGCAACTGCTCACCAAGCTGGTACCACTGGAACGCCTGCCCTACCTCATTCGCAAGGGCCACATGCAGGCACTGGCTGTCACAGCATCCAGCTACAGCTCGGGCGAGCACATCACTTTTTTTGCAGGCGACAAGCGCCTGATGCCTTGGGTGCGCTCGCAACGACTGTCCGTGCGCGACAAAATCACCCACGCCCACTTGCTGGCATCCAGCGCCATTCCTTTTGTGTTTCCGGCCACTGAACTGCATATTGACGGGCATACCGAGTATTTTGGTGACGGCTCCATGCGCCAAAGTGCACCGTTGTCCGCAGCCATCCATTTGGGGGCGGAGCGCATTTTGGTGGTGGGGGCTGGACGCATGCACGAGCCCAAAAAAGAAGTCCTGGCGGACACCAACACCAGCTACCCCTCCATCGCGCAAATAGCAGGCCACGCGCTGTCCAACATCTTTCTGGATGCACTGGCGGTCGATGTGGAGCGGGTGCGCCGCATCAACCAAACCATCAAGCTGGTGCCGCCCGAGGCCCGCAGTGCCAGTGCGCTGCGCCCGATCGAATTGCTGGTGATTGCACCCAGCCAGCGGCTGGATACCGTGGCCTCGCGCCACATCGGCGAATTGCCCCACGCGGTGCGCACCATGTTGGGCGGGGTTGGCGTGTCGTCGGCCAAGGCCGATGTCAAAGGCGCTGCCCTGGCCAGCTATTTGCTGTTTGAATCCGGCTACACCAGTGAGCTGATGGCACTGGGCTACGCCGATGCCCAAAAGCAACGGGCCGAGGTGTGTGCTTTTTTTGGTTGGCTGGATCCGACACAAGCAGAAGGGGATACGATAGCGGCAGAAAAGCAAAGGACAGATCGACGCGTAGACCCATTGCGACTGCGCTGAAAAAATGAACCCGCAATGCATTCATCCGTTAGCGCAGTTCGCGCGTTCCTTGTCAGGTTCAAGACCTCTCTTGCAGCACAGCTGTATGGACTGGTAGCTTTACTGTCGGTGGCCGCGTGGGCGACCTTTTACTGGGGTCACCTTCACAGCGAAGCCAGTGGAATGGAGCAGGTTCATTTGCGGGCATCTACCCTGTCGCTCGCGTTCGCAGAGCACTTGCAGCAAAGCTTGGAACGGATTGACGATGGACTGATTCAAGTCGGCTCCCGTTGGAAAACCAATCCCTCAAGCGTTACTTCTGCGGTCAAACATCTGCAAGATGTTCTTCCTGGTCAGGTTTTTCAGCTTCACATCTATCAGGCCAACGGGGACTTGCGCTTCGACTTCGCAGAACCCAATACGGGTCACCCACCGCCGGCACCTTTGGACCCGCTGCGGATGCAAGCCTCTTCAATGCAGGACCGCATGATCGTGCAGGGGACGACCTCGCAACTTGGGACGCCGCAGCAACGACAAGTCGTTCAACTCATTCGCCCTATTTATGAAGGATCGCAATTTTCGGGCCTCATCGTACTGGCTATTGACCCTGGCGCCCTTACCAGGTTTTCGCAAAAATTGGATTCCGCAACCCACACTGTGATTGCGGTTTTGGAAAGTCACGGCCAACTCATTGCGCAGTCTGTGGATTCACCGCAGCGCTTTGGCCAAAGCCTGGTGGAGCGCGCCGCACACGCTGTCCAAACATCAACAAACTCACCCTTCGTGGGCACACTTGTCGATGATGATTCAGAACGAACGGTGGGCATCTACAGCATCCCTAAATATGATTTAGCGGTGTTGGTGGGAATTGACACTGCTCGACAAATGGCCCCGGACCGCACGCGCAAGCACATCGTTCTACTCTTTGCGGTGCTTTTCCCTGTCCTCCTCATTGCGGCCACCCGGATGATTCTGCAAAGTCTGGCGCGGCGCGAATCCATGGAAAAATCCATGCGCGACAGTGAACGGTTGGCGGCCAGCGTGTTCACCCATGCCCGCGAGGGCATCATCATTACCGATATTAACGGCCACATTCTCGACGTCAACAGTACCTTCACCGTCATAACAGGGTTTGACCGGGCCGATGTTATTGGCCACACGCCTCGTATGTTGCAGTCGGACCGGCAAAGTCCCGAGTTTTATGCGGCGATGTGGCAGGAACTGGAAAGCAAAGGCAACTGGAGCGGGGACATCTGGAGTCGTCGCGCCAACGGAGATTTTTTTGCGGCGCTACTCACCATCAGCGCAGTGCGTGACGCGGTCAACGTGCCGCAGCACTATGTTGCATTGTTCACCGACATTACCGAAATTAAAGACCACCAGCGCCAACTGACGCATATGGCCCACTACGATGCGCTCAGCAGCTTACCCAACCGCGTGCTGTTAGGCGACCGACTGCGACAGGCCATGCTGCAATGCCAGCGACGCAACAAGCTCCTGGCCGTCGCATTCCTGGATCTGGACGGATTCAAGGAAGTGAATGACCACTACGGCCACGATGTCGGCGACGCGATGCTGATTGCCGTCGCGCAGAACATGAAGAATGCACTACGTGAAGGGGACACGCTTGCGCGCATTGGAGGCGACGAATTTGTGGTGGTATTGGCTGACTTGGACCACAAAGACGAGTGCTACCCCACGCTGGACCGGCTCTTGGCCGCAGCCCATTTACAAAATGCGGTTCGCGACAAAAAGGAAAGTGCCCAGAACGTGGTGCTCCTGCAGGTCTCCACCAGTATTGGCTTTACCTTTTACCCGCAAGAAGATGTCGATGCGGACCAATTGCTGCGTCAGGCCGATCAGGCGATGTACCAGGCCAAACAGACAGGGAAGAATCGCTACCATCTGTTTGATGTTGTCTACGATGCCGCGCTAAAAACACAAACCGAAAGCATCGAACGCATTCGCCAGGCACTGGTAAATGAAGAATTTGTGTTGCACTACCAACCCAAGGTCAACATGGCTTCGGGGCAAGTCATTGGCGCCGAGGCTTTGATCCGATGGATGCACCCTGAGCGCGGCATCTTGGCACCGCTGCAGTTTTTGCCGATCATTGAAAACCATCTTCTCAGCATCACACTGGGAGAATGGGTCATCAACACCGCCCTGAAGCAAATGGCGCAATGGCAGTTGTTAAAACTAAACCTGTGCATCAGCGTCAACATTAGCGCACGTCAATTGCAACAAGACAGCTTCTCAACCCGTCTTTCCGAGTTGCTCGCAATCCATCCCACGGTAATGCCTGACCAGCTTGAGCTGGAAATTCTCGAAACAAGCGCCATGGAGGATATGGCAAAAGTTACCGAAAACATCCACCGCTGCCATGCTTTGGGTGTGCGCTTTTCTCTGGACGATTTTGGTACGGGTTACTCATCCCTGACCTACCTCAAGCGTTTACCCGCCGAAACATTGAAGATTGACCAGAGCTTCGTGCGGGACATGCTGGACGACGCCGACGACTTAGCCATCGTAGAGAGCATTATTGGTCTGGCCAATGCATTTCAAAGATCGGTCATCGCTGAAGGGGTCGAATCCCCGGCGCATGGAGCGCTACTCATGAGGCTAGGATGCAACTTAGCCCAGGGGTATGGCATTGCCAAGCCGATGCCAGAGGACCAATTGCCCGACTGGGTAGCACAATGGCGTCCAAATTTCGGGCTTCCGCCAGGGAACGGACGGCGACTAAAATAGGCGGCTGTATTCTGAAAGTCTGTACCCATGCCTCGCCAACTCTTCGTCACCACCGCCCTGCCTTACGCCAACGGCAACTTCCACATTGGCCACATCATGGAGTACATCCAGGCCGACATCTGGGTGAGGTACCAGCGCATGCGGGGCAATGCGGTGGACTTTTGCGGGGCTGACGACACCCACGGCGCACCCATCATGATTGCCGCCGAGAAGGCAGGCAAGACACCGCAGCAGTTCGTGGCCGACATCGCCGCCGGACGCAAGCAGTACCTGGACGGCTTTCATATCGGCTTTGACAACTGGAGCTCCACCGACTCACCCGAGAACCACGAACTGGCGCGCCAGATTTACCGCGACCTGCGTGACAACAAGGACGGCTCGCTGATCGAGAGCAAAACCATTGAACAGTTTTTCGACCCCGAGAAAAACATGTTCCTGCCCGACCGCTACATCAAGGGTGAGTGCCCCAAGTGCCACGCCAAAGACCAGTACGGCGACAACTGTGAGGTATGCGGTGCGGTATATGCGCCGACCGACCTGATCAACCCTTTTTCAGCCCTGTCCGGTGCGACACCGGTGCTGAAGAACTCCGAACACTTCTTCTTCAAACTGTCCGACCCACGCTGTGTGGCGTTTCTGGAAAAGTGGACGCAGGACGGCAAGCTGCAACCCGAAGTGGCCAACAAGGTCAAAGAATGGTTTTCCGTGCGCACCAACCCGGACGGAACCACCAGCGAAGGCCTGGGCGATTGGGACATCTCCCGCGATGCGCCCTACTTCGGCATCGAGATTCCCGATGCGCCGGGCAAGTACTTCTACGTGTGGCTGGACGCGCCCATTGGCTACCTGGCCTCGCTCAAAAACTTGCTCACCAAGCGTGGCCAAAGTTACGACGACTACATGGCCAACCCGGCCCTGGAGCAGTACCACTTCATCGGCAAGGACATCGTCACCTTCCACACCTTATTCTGGCCCGCCACCCTGCATTTCAGCGGCCGCAAGACGCCCGACAACGTGTTTGTGCACGGATTTTTGACCGTGAACAACGGCGAAAAGATGAGCAAGAGCCGCGGCACCGGCCTGGACCCGCTCAAGTACCTGAGCTTAGGGAT
>CAJASG010000447.1 GCA_903944555.1 uncultured beta proteobacterium | reverse complement strand
CGCACAGGGATACGCCCACGGTGAGGGCGGATCCTTGGAGGATGGCGGTGTAGTAGGCGCTCATAGACGGGGCCGGTGGAAAAAAGAAAAGCGCCGGGGCGCAGTTGGACTGCGCACCGACGCGAGGGACTGGCCTTAATTATTTGCCGTAAACGTCAAATTTAAAGTACTTGTCGTTGATTTTTTTGTATGAACCATTGCCACGGATGGTTTTGATGGCTGCGGTCAACTCAGCCTTGAGTGCGGCTTCACCCTTGCGCAGTCCAATACCAGCGCCAGTGCCGAAGTATTTTTCAATGTACAGCTCGGGTCCAACCAGGTTGTAGTCCTTGCCTTCAGGCTTGCTCAGGAAACCACCGGTGACTTCCACAAAATCGGCCACGGTACCGTCCAGGCGGCCAGACTTGATGTCCAGGTAGACCTGGTCCTGTGCTTCGTAGGGGATCACTTCCACGCCAACGGTCTTCAACTCACCCATCGCGTATTTTTCTTGGGTGCTGCCTTTGAGCACGCCAATTTTCTTGCCCTTGATGGAGGCTGGGCCGGTGTAAGCCACGCCCTTCTTCACGACCACTCGGCTGGGGGTGTTGTAGTATTTTTCAGTGAAGTCGATGGCCTTCAAGCGGTCTTCGGTGATGGACATCGAGCTGATGATCACGTCGTATTTCTTTGCTTGCAGGCCGGGAATCATGCTGTCCCACACTTGTTCCACAAATACGCATTTGCGTTTGATTTGTTCGCACAGTGCACTGGCGATGTCCACGTCAAAGCCAGTGGGTTTTCCGTCAGCTGTTTTGAACGTAAAGGGCTCATAGGTCGGGTCGATAGCAACTTTGAGGTCTTTACCTTGTGCAAATGACACGGCACAGACCGATCCCAGGGCGATTGCCAACAGGAGTTTCTTCATGGTTTGATCCTTGAGAGAGCCGGGGTTAATTCCCGGCAGGTTGAAAGAGACTTGAAAATTCATTCTACGGGGTAGGCCATGCAAATTTGGTGCCTGCCAAGGGCTTTGGCATTGGGGTTTGTACTGTAGCTCTGCGCAAAGCGGCATCATAAGAGTTACTTATGCTGTAATAAACCGAAGTTTATTTGAAGGAAGATAGACGCATGACAAATTTATCCGCAATTTCAGTGACGAAGCCATTCCAGGTGGCACTTATTGGCTACGGCAATGCTGGGCGCATTTTTCACGCACCCCTGATCAGTGGCGTGCCTGGCCTGCACCTGGCTGTCGTGTGCTCCTCCAAAGCGCAAGACGTGTTGGCGCACTGGCCCCAGGTAGAGGTGGTGGCTACGCCATCGGAGGTATTCAGCAATCCTTCAATTGATCTGGTCGTGATTGCCACCGGCAACGAAAGCCATTACCCCTTGGCCCGCGAGGCACTGCTGGCCGGTAAACACGTAGTGGTCGATAAGCCTTGCGCCGTGACGCTGGCCCAAACCGAAGACCTGCTGCAGCTGGCCCAGGCGCAGGGCCTGGTGCTGACCGTGTTCCAAAATCGGCGTTGGGATGCCGACTTTTTAGCCCTGCAGCAGGTAATCGACAGCGGTGTGCTGGGGCGCATCGTGCACTTTGAGTCGCATTTCGACCGCTACCGCCCGGTGGTGCCTGACCGTTGGCGCGAGCAGGACCTGCCCGGCTCCGGCCTCTGGTTTGACTTGGGGGCCCACTTGGTGGACCAGTGCCTGCAGCTTTTTGGTGCGCCGGACGATATCCATCTGGACGTGGCCTGCCAGCGCGATGGTGCGCAAGTAAATGACTATTTCCATGCGCAGTTGCGCTACCCCAAGCGGCACCCGGGGTTGCGGGTGTTGTTACATGGCAGCGCATTGGTGCCCTTGGTGGGGCCGCGCTTTGTCGTGCATGGCACGCAAGGCTCTTTTGTGAAATACGGTCTGGATGTGCAGGAGGATGCGCTCAAATCCGGTGGCCGTCCGCAGTGGGGCGCAGAGTCCAGTTGGGGGCGTGACCCACAGATAGGATCTGTGACGGTACAAACCGATACGGGTCCCGTGCAAACCAATGCACCAGACATTTGTGGAAACTATTTGGGTTTTTACGCGCAACTTTGTGCGCATTTGTCGGGCAGTGCAGGCCAACCGGCCGTCACGCCAGCGCAGGTGTACTCAGCGATGCAACTGCTGACGCTGGGTGAACAAAGCGCCTGGCAGGGGAACACCCTTGCCGTGGCCCCTCGGTAATCAGGCCAGTGCGTGGTGCACGCAGTGTGCTTCGTCGCGTGGTCTGCTTACCCTTTGTGGGCGAACTTCTACGGTGTCTATTTGAACAAAGCAATGTGACAGCTTGGCGTCCTGCTTGCGCTGGCGGCATTCCCGGGCGATCAGTGCCTTGCTTTTCTTGCCGCGCGGGTGGTCTTTGCCTGGTCCGAAT
>CAJASG010000446.1 GCA_903944555.1 uncultured beta proteobacterium | reverse complement strand
AGGCAAAAAATACGCCTCAGACAACTTCTGGATGATGGCCGACACCGGCCCGTGCGGCCCGTGCTCCGAAATCTTCTACGACCACGGAGAGCACATTCCTGGCGGCCCGCCCGGCAGCCCGGGTGAAGACGGCGACCGTTTCATCGAAATCTGGAACCATGTGTTCATGCAGTTCGACATGCAGCCCGATGGTTCCCTGGTCAAACTGCCCGCACCGTGCGTGGACACCGGCATGGGCCTGGAGCGTCTGGCGGCGATTCTGCAGCATGTGCACAGCAACTACGAAATCGACATTTTCCAGGGTTTGATTGCTGCGGCATCGCGTGAAACGGGTTGCGCCGATCTGGACAACAAGAGCCTGCGCGTGATTGCCGACCACATCCGTGCCACGGCGTTTTTGGTGAGCGATGGTGTGCTGCCCAGCAACGAGGGCCGCGGCTATGTGCAGCGCCGAATCATCCGCCGCGCTATCCGCCACGGCTACAAGCTGGGCAAGAAGACCCCGTTCTTCCACAAGCTGGTGGCTGATCTGGCCACGCTGATGGGCGAGGCCTATCCCCATATGGCGGCGCAGCAGGCGCGCATTACTGAAGTGCTGCGGATGGAAGAAGAGCGCTTCTTTGAGACGCTGGCCAACGGCATGGAAATTCTAGACACAGCCCTAGCCGGCGGCGTCAAGTTGCTGCCGGGCGATGTGGCCTTCAAGCTGCACGACACCTTTGGCTTCCCGCTTGATCTGTCCGCTGACGTGTGCCGCGAAAACGGTGTCGATGTGGATGAAGCCGGTTTCCACGCCGCGATGGAGCAGCAAAAGGCCAAGGGCCGCGCGGCTGGCAAGTTCAAAATGGACAAAGCGCTGGACTACAGCGGCGATGGCAATGACTTCGTGGGGTATGAGCAGGTCACCGCTGCTGCAAAAATCGTAGCGCTTTACGCAGACGGCACGCCGGTTTCCGCGCTAAAAGCCGGTCAAAACGGCGTCGTGGTGCTGGACACCACCCCGTTCTATGCCGAGAGCGGCGGCCAGGTGGGCGACGAAGGCGCCATCTTCAGCGACGCCGGTTTGTTTGAAGTGGGCGACACCCAAAAGATCAAGGCCGACGTGTTTGGCCACCACGGCACCCTGAAAACGGGCGACTTCAAAATCGGTGACACGGTCACCGCCCATGTGGACGCCACCCAGCGCGCCTCCACCCAGCGCAACCACTCGGTGACCCATTTGATGCACAAAGCCCTGCGCGAAGTGCTGGGCGAGCATGTGCAACAAAAAGGCTCGCAGGTCAACGCCGAGCGAACCCGTTTTGACTTTGCCCACAACGCGCCGGTGACCGACGCGCAAATCCGCGAGATCGAAGTGCGCGTGAACGCCGAAATTTTGAGCAACGCCGCCACCCAGGCCCGTGTCATGGACATCGAATCCGCCCAAAAGACCGGCGCCATGATGCTGTTTGGCGAGAAGTACGGCGAAACCGTGCGCGTGCTCGACATCGGCTCCAGCCGCGAACTGTGCGGCGGCACCCATGTGGCCCGCAGTGGCGACATTGGCTTGTTCAAGGTGGTGGGCGAGAGCGGTGTGGCCGCCGGTGTGCGCCGCATTGAGGCCGTGACCGGGCAAAACGCCCTGGCCTACCTGCAGGATCTGGAAGACACCGTGGGCGTTGCTGCGGCCACCCTGAAAGCCCCCGTGGTCGAGCTCAACAGCCGTCTGCACCAGGTGGTCGACCATGTGCGCGCACTGGAAAAAGAAGTGGCCGCGCTCAAGGGCAAGCTGGCCTCCAACCAGGGCGACGAGCTGGTCACCCAGGCGCTGGAGATCAATGGCGTCAAGTTGCTGGCTGCCAAGCTGGAAGGGGCCGACACCAAGACCCTGCGTGACACCATGGACAAGCTCAAGGACAAGCTCAAAACCGCAGTCATCGTGTTGGCCGCGGTGGAGGGCGACAAGGTGCAGTTGGCCGTGGGCGTCACCATGGACACCCCGGGCCAGGTCAAGGCCGGTGAACTGGTCAACTTCCTTGCGGCCCAAGTGGGCGGCAAGGGTGGCGGCAAGGCTGACATGGCCATGGCCGGTGGTACCGAGCCTGCCAAGCTGGCGGCAGCGCTGGCCAGCGTGCAAGCCTGGGTGACTGCAAAGCTCTGATCGGGTTGCGCATCTGCTATTAATATAGTAGCTGCCTGCGCATATTCCGTAAGGTCTAGAGGCTGATTTGATGCTTAAAAATCGCCGCAACTGGGTCGTGATGGCTGTCTTGCTCTCATGCGCGTTGACTCCATGCTTCGCGCAAGTGCAGACGCCCGCACCAGCCTCCGGCTACAACGTGCAAACGTGGCCGACCCGAAAGCCGGTTCCCGCGCTGCAGTTGACCGATTTGAGCGGCAAGGTCTGGCGCTTGGCCGATCTGCGGGGCAAGGTGGTGCTGCTCAACTTCTGGGCCAGTTGGTGTGAGCCATGCCGCGCCGAGATGCCCTCACTGCAGCGCTTGACAGACCAGCACCCGCAAGACCTGATCGTGCTGGCGGTGAACCTCAAAGAATCAACCCAGACCGTGCAGCAGTTTGTACAACGCACAGCTTTAACGCTGCCAGTGCTGCCGGACCCACAAGGGGTAACCGCCCGCGCCTGGGGCGTTACCGTTTTTCCATCGACCGTGCTGATCGACGCCCAAGGTAAGGTGCGCAGTGTGGTTCAGGGGGAGCTGGATTGGACGGGGCCGGATGCTAAGCGCTTGTTACAACCTTTGTGGCCGGTCCACGGCGGTCGTTAGATCAACGGCCTGACCCCGCGGCCGCCATCGTCCCCCGGTCAGTTTTATGCGACTTTTACGCCCTTCCAAAATGCAACCCGCCCCTTAATGCTGGCGGCCTCGGGCTTGGGATCGGCGTAGTACCAAACCGCGTCACTGTTCGTTTCACCGTTGACCAACAGCGAGTAATAGCTCGCTTGACCTTTCCAGGCGCAACTTGT
>CAJASG010000445.1 GCA_903944555.1 uncultured beta proteobacterium | reverse complement strand
TTTGTTCTCGATCGGTGCTGGAGCAACATACTTACCCTTGGCCGTTTTGAACAGCTCTTTGACGCGGCCGGTAAGCTTCAGCACGCCATCGGCACGGCGCTCGCCTATGTCGCCGGTGCGGAAGTAGCCGTCCTCAGTGAATACCTCGGCATCCAGATCGGGGCGCTTGTAATAACCCACCAACTGGCCGGGCGACTTGATCAGGATCTCGCCTTCTTCGCTCAGACGCACCAGCACGCCTTCCATGGGCGCGCCGACACAACCGGGGGCAGTCAGAGTTGGGGTGGAGGAGTGCGAATACGCAAAATCCTCCGTCATGCCGTAGCCTTCCATCAGGTTCAGGCCCAGTCGGCGGTACCACTCAATCAACTCGGCTGGAATAGGGGCCGAGCCGCTGGCCGCCAGGCGTGTTTCGTTCAAGCCCAGGCCTTTGAGCACCTTGCGTGCCACGATGCGGCCCAGAATCGGAATGCTCAGCAAGCGGTCCAGCTTCTTGGGCGGCATCTTGGCAAACACGCCTTGCTGAAACTTGAGCCACAGACGCGGCACGGAGACAAAGCAGGTGGGGCGTGCACGGTTCAAATCCGCAACAAACGTATCCAGGGACTCGGCAAAGAAAATATGCGGTCTGCCGGAGATCAGGGAAGCGCACTCGATCAAAGCCCGCTCAAAAATGTGCGCCAAGGGCAAATACGACAGCAGGCGAATTGGCGTGTCAGGCCCCATTTGGTGCTCGATATAGGTGGAAAAGCCTTCGGCACCGCGCGTGGCACTTTGGAAGCTGTGCATGACGCCTTTGGGGGTTCCGGTAGAACCCGAGGTGTACATCAGAATCGCAATCTCATTTGCGGCACGCTGCACCTTGCCAGCCATGGGTGCTGTCTTGGCAATGATGGAGTCCCAGCTGGGGTAATCGGTCTTGGGTGCCAAGGGGAAGGCAATGCAGGGCAAGCCCGCTGCAACGCCGGATTTTTGCTGCTCCCAGGTATCGAGCTTGCCCACAAACATCAGACTCGCACCGCTGTGCTCCAGCACATACTTGACGGTGTCTGCGGTCTCGGTGGGGAAAATGGCGACGGTGGTGCCGCCCGCCATCCAGATGGCCAGCTCGGCCATGATGAAATGTGCGCAATTTTTGGACAGAATGGCGATACGAACGCCAGGCTCAAACCCTTGTGCTTTCAAGTGGTTCGCCATGCGCCGGGCCTGGTCCATCATCTGACGCCAGGTGTAGTCCACCGCCTGCCCACCACCCGTAGGCTGGGTCAGGAAAACCTTGTCAGCCTGCGCCTCCTCGTGCTGATAAACAAAGTCCAGAATCAGTTTTGAATTTGCCATGGTTGGTGCCCGTCGTTGTAAATGACGTGAATCTTACGCGTCCTTTGCAAAATTCGGGTTTCCCCTTAGCCCCTGAATTCCCTCCAAACCGTGGGTGAAATGCCCGGCATGAGCGCCTTGGGGGCAATGCGTCAAGGGCTGACCCACCCAAGTTAAGCCTCAGGGGATAATGCCTGCCACATGGCACTTATCACTCTACTTGACGCCCAGCTGGCATTTGGGCACGTTGCACTGCTTGACCACGCTGGTTTTTCCCTTGAAACCTCGGAGCGCGTGGGCCTGATTGGCCGCAACGGCACGGGAAAATCGTCCATGCTCAAAATCTTGGCTGGCCTGGAAAAACCCGACGACGGCAGCTTGCAGGTGCAAAGCGGCACCCGTATTTCCTACGTCGCTCAGGAGCCCGCGCTGGATGCAAACGCTACTATTTTTATAGCTGTTCGCGCAGGTCTGGAGCGGGTTATCGGCCTTATTGAAGAATATTGCCTAGGCCACGGCGACTTGGACGCGATGCAAAGCGAGATTGAAACCCTGGACGGCTGGAACTGGGAGCAGCGGGTGAACGAGACCCTGCACCGCCTGCACCTGGACCCCGAGGCACTGGTCAGCACCCTGTCGGGCGGCACTAAGAAGCGTGTGGCGCTGGCGCAGGCGCTGGTGGCGCAGCCCGACGTGCTGCTGCTGGATGAGCCGACCAACCACCTGGACCTGGACTCCATCGAATGGCTGGAAGGCCTGCTGGTCGAGTTCAAGGGCAGCATCATCACCATCACCCACGACCGCTCGTTTCTGGACAACGTGGCCACCCGCATCGTCGAGCTGGACCGCGGGCAACTGCTGTCCTACCCAGGCAACTTTGCCGCCTACTTGCTGCAAAAAGAAGAGCAGCTGGCGCAGGAGGCGGTGATTAACGCTAGAGCCGACAAGCTGCTGGCGCAAGAAGAAATCTGGATTCGCAAGGGCGTCGAAGCCCGGCGCACCCGGGCGCAGGCCCGCATCGTGCGCCTGGGCGAGCTGCGCGCCAAGCACCAGGCCCGCCGCGACGTGGTGGGCAGTGTCAACATGGATGTCAGCAGCGGCGACAAGAGTGGCAAGCTGGTGTCGGAGATGACGCACGTCACCAAAACCTTTGGCGACCGCACCATCGTGCGCGACTTCTCCGCCACCATTTTGCGCGGCGACAAAATTGGCCTGCTGGGCCCCAACGGCGCGGGCAAGACCACGCTGCTCAAGCTCATCTTGGGTGAGCATAAGCCCGACCCGGCACCTGCCAACTCGCCCGCACCGGAATCTGGCCATAGCCCTTGGGGCACGGTGCGCCTGGGTGCCAACGTCACGGTGGCCTACTTTGACCAGATGCGCAACGCGCTGGACCTGGACGCCACGCTGGAAGACTTCATCAGCCCCGGCTCCGAATGGATCGAGATTGGCAACCAGAAGAAACACGTCAAAAGCTACCTGGGCGACTTTTTGTTCTCGCCCGCCCGCGCCAACTCGCCGGTGCGCTCTCTGAGCGGTGGCGAGCGCAACCGCCTGCTGCTGGCCCGCCTATTTGCCCGCCCCGCCAACGTGCTGGTGCTGGACGAGCCGACCAATGACCTGGACATCGACACGCTAGAGCTGCTGGAAGACCTGCTGCAAAGTTACGACGGCACGGTGTTCCTGGTCAGCCACGACCGGACCTTTTTGGATAACGTCGTCACAAGCACCATTGCCTACGAGGGTGACGGCGCGTGGCGCGAGTACGAGGGCGGCGTGACCGACTGGCTGGTACAAACCAAACGCGCCAATGAAATTGCCCAAGGCAAGGGTCAAAAAGGGGCCAAGCCCTTTAACTACGAGCGCAACCAGCTATCAAAAGAGGAGCAGAAGTCCACAGCTGTGGCGGCCCCAGCAGCAGTCGAGGCGGCGGCACCCGTGCGCACCCGCAAACTCAGCTTCAAGGAACAGCGCGAACTGGACGGTCTGCCTGGCGCAATCGCCGCGCTGGAAGCCGAGCAACAAGGCATCCACGAGGCCCTGGCCGACGGCAGCCTGTACAGCAGCGACAACGCGCGGGCACTGGAAATGTCGGCCCGCAGTGCCCAGATCGACGACGAACTCATGAGCGCGCTAGAACGCTGGGAAGAACTGGGAAAACCGGCGTAGTATTAGACCCACCACCGGTTTTTCAGCCCCGTTCCAAGGAGACACTGACATGGATTACACGTGCTTTGCCAGGCGCCTCCTGCTAGCGCTTGCCGTCTTGGGGTCGCTTTTACCGAGGCTGTCTACGGGCCAGGAGTACTTTGACAGCTACGGTTTGTCCCCCGCGTCCGCCACGGTGGACATCGGCGTGCAACCGCTGGGATATCCCTCCGGCGTGATCAGCGCGGTCATGCAACGTGACCGCATCCTGAAAAAGGCATTGGCCTCCAGCCAACAGCCCTTGAAAACCCATCCATTTCGGCGCGGTGCGGACATGGTTCCTCTGCTGGCAGATCAGCGGCTGGAAGCGGGGCTGATAGGCGACATGCCCACCTTGCTATCGGCATCGACCGGCGCGGTCTGGATTGTGGGACTGGTCAAACAAACCTCCACAGCCATCGTGGCCAAGGGTGCGACGCAGACCGCAAGCCTGGCGGGCAAGCGCATCGGCTTTGTCGAGACCTCCAGCGCCCACCTCACCCTGTTACAGGGTCTCAGCGCAGCGGGGGTCAGTGAATCCCAGGTCACGCTCATCCCCGTCAATGTGGGCGACATGCCTGACGCGCTGGAACGTGGCGATATCGATGCCTTCGCCGCATGGGAGCCAGCCCCCACGATAGCGCTGGCGAAGAGCAACAAGAACCACACCGTCTTTCGGGGCCTGACATCAGATTATTTTGTCATCACAAGGGCCTTTGCCACGCGTTCACCCGAGGGCGCCCGGCACGTGGTGGCCAGCCTCTTGCGCGCCATCGAATGGATGCGTTTGTCACAGGACAATCTGCAAAAAGCGGCGCAGTGGGCGATGGCCGACACCAGCGCTTTCTCCGGCAAACCGGGCGCTTTGTCCACGGCGCAAATTGCCAGCATCACGCGGCGCGAAATTCTGGACATTCCGTCCGCCCCCACCATTCTCATCACCCCCGGGACCGCCCCGCTGAAAAGCGAATTCCAATTTTTGACCAAACTCAAAAAATTGCCGCCCGGTGGCACCTGGGACAACGTGGCAACCGCCTTTGCTTATGACGGCTTGCCGCGAGTTTTAGCCGAGTTGCGTACTTACCAGGTGCGCAGTTTCGATTACGAGAACTAGTGCCTGTGATGCACCCGCGCTCATCCTTGTCCAGCCGGGTCGCCGGGTATTTCGGTGCTCTTTTTCTAATTTCCATTGGGACCCTGTTTGTTCTTTGGTACTTTGGCTTGCCCCAGCTTGGCCTGATCGGGGCTAGCGAGCAGCGCTTGGGCGAAGCGATGCGAATCCTGGAAGTCAGGGCCGACCTTCAGCAGGCGTTGATCGCCAACAACATCAAGGAACGGCGTGGCGACATACTGGTCGTATCCGAAAACGAGGCCTTGGCGAAAGTCATCCAGAGCAAAAACACGGCCGATCACACCGTGGAGCGCATCTTTGAACGCTTGCAACGGGCCTATCCGGACCGGTACCGGCGCATCCTGATCGTGGACCCGGCCACCCATCGCATCCTTGCCAGCAACTCACAGCACGACATAGGCCGCACATTTGACGTGCCACCCCTGATCCAGCGCGCGGCACAAGCCGGTGCCACCGAAATTATCGAACCTGTCGCGGTGGGCGCGGGCAATCCTGAATTGGCCATTGTTCGACAAATACAGACGCGTGACGCACAGGGCTACCCCGGCGGGAAGCCGATCGGAATTCTCGTGGTGTACGCCGATCTGCAGCAATTTGTGGGACACCGTTTTGTACCGGAAACGTCGAACGCCACGGCACATGAAACGACCTTGCTGTTCGATGCCGCCGGAAAAGTGCTGGCCGGGCTCCCCGCTACCGAATCGGACGCCGGAGGTTTTCAATTGAGCCCCCAAACGGCCATCGGTTTCGAAGGCACCCTGCAGCAGTCCGGTGCCCTGGGGCAAAAATGGATCGTGGTGTACCGCCATGTACCGTTCAGCGGGGCACAAGGCTGGACGCTGGTGCACTACACGAGTGAAGAAGGCGCACTGGCAAGCCTGCAGGAGAGGGCCAGCACCCTGGCCATCGCCGGCCTCCTGCTGACATTGGTGGCCTTGGCACTGATCGCACTGGCCGCCCGCCGGATCACCCGTCCGCTGCATTTGCTGGCACAAACGGCCAGAGAGCTGGGCATGGGAAACCTTTACGTGCGTGCACAACACCGCGCCAGAGACAGCCGCGAGATCGCAGCGCTGGCGGAAGCGTTTAACGCCATGGCGGGCAGCGTGCAGGAGTCACACCACACGCTGGAACTGAAGGTGCGCGAACGCACCACCAATCTCCTGGCAACCCTGGACGCCATTCCTGACTTGCTGTTTGAACTGGACCTCGAAGGCCGCTATCAGGCCTTTCATTCCCCCCGCAACGATCTGCTGGTGGCGTCACCCAAAGACCTTTTAGGCAAGCGTGTGACAGACGTCATGCCGCATGACGCCGCCGCCGTTATGCTGGCGGCCCTGCAAGAGGCCAACCGAACAGGGCGCTCCCACGGCAGGCAATTCGCGTTGGAATTGCCGCACGGCAAGTGCTGGTTCGAACTCTCGGTTGCCCGCAAAGCCATGTTTGAGGATGAGCAGCCGCGTTTCATCGTTCTTTCACGCGACATCACGGAGCGAAAGCAAACTGAGGAGCAGTTGCGCCTCAACGAGCAAAACCTCGCCACGACACTGCAATCCATCGGAGATGCGGTGATTGCCACCGATGCGCAGGGGCGAATCACCCGCATGAACGGAACGGCCGAACGCCTGACGGGATGGACACTGTCCAAGGCCCGTGGAATACCCTTGCCGGAGGTGTTTCATATCGTGAACGCCAAAACCCGTCTGGAGGCCGTCAACCCCGTGCAGCTGGTGATGGAGCGCGGTGCGGTGGTGGGCCTGGCCAACCACACCGCATTGCTGTCGCGCGATGGGAAGGAATACCAGATATCCGACAGTGCGGCGCCTATTCGCAATTCCGTCGGCCAAATTGAGGGCGTCGTGCTGGTGTTCAGCGACGTGACCGAGGACTACCGGGTACGCGAAACGCTGGAACGCACCGCCGAGCTACTACGGCATACCGGAGAGTTGGCGCATGTTGGCGGCTGGGAGCTCGACCTGCGGACCATGGAGTTCTTTTGGTCCCCTGAGGTATTCCGCATT
>CAJASG010000444.1 GCA_903944555.1 uncultured beta proteobacterium | reverse complement strand
CCGTGGTGAAGGCCAGCAGCATCAGCATGAAGTATTCCGGCGGCCCCAGCTTGACGGCAAACTCTGCCACCACCGGCGCAAACAGCGTGACCAGCACGGTGGCAATGGTGCCGGCTACAAACGAGCCAATCGCCGCAGACGCCAGCGCCGCACCGGCACGCCCGCTTTTGGCCATCTTGTTGCCCTCCATCGCGGTGACCATGCTGGAGGTTTCCCCCGGCGTGTTGAGCAAAATCGAGGTGGTAGAGCCGCCGTACATGGCACCGTAATAAATGCCGGCAAAGAAGATCATGGAGGCCGTAGCCTCCACCTTGGCCGTGATCGGTAGCAACATGGCCACCGCAGTGGCAGGGCCAATACCCGGTAACACGCCCACTGCGGTCCCCAGGGCGCAGCCGACAAAGGCCCACAACAAATTGACGGGCGTGCCGGCGGTTGCGAAACCTTCAAGAAGGTGGTTCCAGATATCCATTACAACCATCCGCTTTGGGTGATTCCGGGCAGGTTGATTGCGAGGAATTTGGTAAACATCCAGTACACCGGCAGTGCGATCAGCAGGCCGGTTACCAGGTCGATGAGCCAGGATTTCACGCCCGGCGCGGTGCCACCTTGCGCCATGCGCAGACCGCGCGCGGCCATCACAAAACACAGGGTGCAACTAAAAACAAAGCCGATGGTGGTGATGAGGGCCGCATTGCTGAGCAGGCCGGCCGACATCCAGGCGAAACCGGGCCAATACGGCTTTTCGTCCTCCCCAAGCGCTTCCATGTGCCGAAAGCCCCCGTTGCGGGCTTTGTAAACCATGTAAACACCGCACACCAGCAGCGCCACGGCCACCACCCACGGCAAAAAGTTGGGGCCAACGCCGGCATACCCGGCATCCGCCGGGATGCTCAAAGCACCAAACGCAAGGCCCAGGGCGATGGCCACAATGCCCATCCCCACCAGGGTTTGTAGATGAAAGGAAGGGGTCGCCGGAGCATGGTGTTGCATGGTGCGCGCCTGCGTTTTAGACCATACCGGACTTGACCATGATGGCGCGCAGGGCGGCAAAATCGTCGTCCACAAACTTCTCGAATTCGGCACCGGCCAGCACCGCGGGCGTCCAATTGTTTTTCTCCAGGCTTTCTGCCCATGCCTTGGACTTCGTGGCCTTGAGCAACATGTCAGTCAGCGCTTTGCACTGCTCGGGCGTGATGCCTGGTGCGCCGTACACACCGCGCCAGTTGCCGATTTCGACATTCAGACCCAACTCTTTCAGGGTGGGGATGTTGATGCCTTTCAAACGGCTGCCCGCAGTCACTGCCAGCGCCTTCATCTTGCCCGCCGCAATGTATTCAGAAAACTCGCTGTAGCCACTGCCGCCAATGGTGACGTTGCCCCCCAAAATGGCGGCGGTTGCCTCACCGCCGCCCCGGAACGCAACATAGTTGATGCGGGCTGGATCGACACCGGCTTCACGCGCAATCATGGCGGCGGCAATGTGCTCGGTGGCACCGCGTGAACCGCCGCCCCATTTGATGCTACCCGGATCTTTTTTGAGCTGCTCGACCACCTCTTTCATGCTTTTGAAGGGCGAGTTGGCGGGCAGCACGAAGACGTTGTATTCAGTGGTCAGGCGTGCCAACGGCGTAGCCGACGACAAAGACACAGGGGGTTTTCCGGTAATAAGCCCGCCCAGCATGACGGCACCCATCACCATCAGCGCATTTGGATCACCTTTGCTGCCGTTCACAAACTGGGCCAACCCCAACGCCCCGGCGGCACCGCCCTTGTTGTCATAGGTAACGGTGTCTGCCACCTTGGCATCTTGCAGCGCCCGGCCCAGCGCCCGGCCCGTGGAATCCCAGCCGCCGCCCGGGTTGGCGGGGATCATGATCTTCAGGCTGCTGGCAGCCAGGGCCGACAAGGGCAAGCCTGCAGACACGGCCATCGCGGCCATGGATTTGAGAAAAGTAGCACGACGCATCAGAGTCTCCTGGGGGTTGATCAATGCCTCAAATGATGCGCAGCCAAGCTGTCAAACGGCTGTCTGGCAATGCCCATTTTCTAGGGGTAAACACGGGGCCCAATGCCCCGTGCGCGCCCGGGGTGCCATGTCAAACTTGCGGCCATGAAACTGTTGCTGGTTGAAGACGACGACGCCCTGCGCACCACACTGCAGCGTGCCCTGACGCGGCTGGGATGGGAGGTCACGCTGTGCATGGAAGGCCACGCGGCACTGGCGCAATGGCGACTGAACCCACCCGATGTGGTGCTGCTCGACCTGAGCCTGCCCGGCTTGGATGGCCTGGAGATTTTGACCCAGGCACGCCAAGGTGGCTTGCGCACGCCGGTGTTGATCCTGACCGCCCGCGGCACCGTGGGCGACCGGATTTTGGGGCTGAACGCCGGGGCCGATGATTACCTGCCCAAGCCCTTTGACCTCGACGAGCTGGAGGCGCGGCTACGTGCATTGCACCGTAGGCAGCCCGAATACAGTGACAAATCGGCCGCTAGCCCCCGTGAAACATGCGCGATTAGCTATGATAAAGATAGCGGCGCCATCTACTTCCAGGGGGAGGTTTTGGAGCTCACACCCCGCGAACTGGCCCTGCTCCGGGCCTTGCTGGTGCGCCCCGGCCACGCCGTGACCAAAGAGCGCTTGTTTGAATGCGTTTTCCCCGGCGAAACCGATGTGCAATATGAAGCGGTCGAAGTGGTGGTGTACCGGCTGCGCAAAAAACTGATTCCTACCGGAACCACGCTGATGACGCTGCGCGGCCTGGGCTACCTGCTCAAAGCGGCGGATTGAACGCACAACATGCCCACCCGCACCCTGTCACTGCGTCGCTATTTATTTCTGGGAATCTTGCTACCCATCGTGTTGTTCATTCTGGTGGACACCTTCAGCCTGTACCACCAGGCTCTGGCGGTGGTCAATACGGCCTACGACCGGACCTTGCTGGCGTCGGCCAAGTCCATCGGCGAACACATCACGGCCCAGGGCACGGGCGAAGCCGTGCAACTGCGCGCCAACGTGCCCTACTCCGCGCTGGAGGCGTTTGAGGCCGACAACCGCAGCCGTATGGTGTACCGCATCTCCACCATGCAAGGCGAACTGATTGACGGGTTTGAGGCCCTGCCCGCTTGGCATGGTCGCCTGCCGGACCAGGGGCCCTACTCTGCTCTCGTGGACTTTTATGACGACACCTACCAAGGCGACCCCGTGCGCGTGGCGGTGTTGCTGCAACCCGTTGCCACCGATCACGCGCGCGCCATGGCCATGGTGCAGGTGGCCGAGACCCGAGAGCTGCGCCGTGCTCTGGCGCGCCAGATCCTGATCGACACTCTGGTGCGGCAAGCGGTATTGGTGTCCGTCATTGTCCTGATGGTGATTGTGGTGGTGCAGCGCGCCACCGGGCCGGTGCGCAAACTCAGTGCACAACTGCAAGCCCGCTCAGACGATGACCTCACCCCCCTGCAGGCGCCCGGCGCGCCGCGTGAACTGGTGCCATTGATTGAAGCCACCAACCACCAGATGTCCCGCTTGCAGCACCTGCTGAGCCATCAAAAGCGCTTTGTGCGCGACGCCGCCCACCAGTTGCGCACGCCCCTGGCGGTGCTGAAAGTGCAGGTGCAGTCAGCACAGCGGGGCGACGTGGAACCCACGCAGGGCCTGCTGGAAATCGCGGACACGGTGGAGCGCGCCACGGTGCTGGCCAACCAGATGCTGTCCCTCGCCAAGGTGGCGCAACTGACCCAGCAACCCGCCAGCCACGCGTTGGACTGGGCCCAGGTGCTGCGCGAGGTGGCCCTTGACGTGTCCCCCTTGATTGCGGCCAAGAACCTGGATTTTGAGATTTCGACCGTCGCAGCGCCCATCCGCACCCATGACTGGATGCTGCGCGAGCTCTCACGCAATCTACTGCACAACGCGATTCGCTACACCCCGGCAAACGGCGCGCTGGTGGTGCGACTGACCTGTGATGCGCGCCAAGCCGTGCTGGAAATCAGCGACAGCGGCCCCGGCATTTCCGCGGAGTTGCGGCAGCGGCTGTTCCAGCCATTTTCAGCAGGTGAATCACGCTCCGGGTCTGGCTTGGGCCTATCGATTTGCCACGAAATTGTGCAGGCCCTGGGCGGAAGCATCCACTTGGACAACCGGGGCCAGATGAACTACATCACCGGCCTGACTGCTACTGCGCGCCTGCCACTGAGCCCAATGGACCGCGAACCAGCGCAACCCAAAACGCTATAAATTCAGGAGCTGCTTGCGCATACTGCACGGGGGCTAGAGCCCTAAATGACGTATAAATTGAACTACAACGTCAAAATCGAGCAACCGGTGGTTTTGCGGGCTTCCATGTCGCGGTGGGCTTGTTGCACCTGCTCCAGCGGATAGCGCTGGTCAATGCGGATCTTGACCTGGCCGCTGCCCACAATAGCAAACAGATCATCGGCCATGGCCTGCGTACTTTCGCGGGTCGCGATGTGGGTGAACAGGGTTTGCCGCGTCAAATACAGCGAGCCCTTGGGGCCCAAAATACCCGGTGCCATGGGGGCCACCGGGCCTGAGGCATTGCCAAAACTGGCCATCAATCCAAACGGCGCCAGGCAGTCCAGTGACTTATCCCAGGTGTCCTTGCCCACCGAGTCGTACACCACCTTCACGCCTTTGCCTCCGGTAATGTCTTTCACCCGCGCCAAGAAATCTTCCGTCGAGTAGTTGATCGCAAAGGCAGCGCCATGCTCCAGCGCCAGCGCGCACTTCGCATCCGACCCCGCCGTACCGATGAGTTGCAGCCCCATGGCCTTGGCCCACTGGCAGGCAATCAGGCCCACGCCACCGGCGGCGGCATGGAACAGCACAAAGTCGCCGGGCTGCAGGCCGCCCTGGGGCAGGGTTTTCTTGAGCAGGTACTGCGCGGTCAGGCCTTTAAGCATCATGGCCGCGCCGGTGTCAAAGGAAATGCTGTCGGGCAGCTTGCACACACATTTGGCGGGCATCACCCGCAGTTCGCAATAGGCACCCGGGGGTTGGCTGGCATAGGCGGCGCGGTCGCCCACCTGCAAATGGGTCACGCCCTCACCCACGGCCTCCACCACGCCTGCCGCCTCCATACCCAACTGCACTGGCAGTGTCATGGGGTACAGGCCGCTGCGCTGGTAGATGTCAATAAAGTTCAGCCCCACCGCATGGTGGCGGATGCGAATTTCGCCCGGGCCGGGCTCACCCACGGACACCTGCGCCAGCTTGAGTTGTTCAGGGCCACCGTGCTGGTCAATTCGGATTGCGCGGGATTGGGTTTGCGTCATAGTGGTTTCCAGAAGTTTGAGCCGTGCCAGTATGCAGGCAACAGGCGATGTTATTCGGTCGCCATGGTGCCACGAATCACCCAACGGCGTGCACAAGGGCTTTGCGGGCCGAGTACATTTCCAGTGATGACCCAACGCCTGACCCCTACCGCCATTGTGCTGCTCATCATTCCACCGCTGCTGTGGTCTGGCAATGCCGTGGTGGGCCGCCTGGTGGCTCCCATGGTGTCGCCGATGACGCTCAACCTGCTGAGATGGACGATTGCCTTTGTGCTGCTGCTGCCACTGGCGGGCAGTGTGCTCAAACCCGGGAGCCCCTTGTGGCAGCAATGGCGGCGCTTTGCCTTTTTAAGCCTGTTCAGCATTGGCGGCTACAACGCCATGCTGTACCTGGCGCTCAACACCTCCACCCCCATCAACGTGACGTTGGTGGGCGCCAGCACGCCGGTGTGGATGTTGCTGATTGGCAAGGTTTTTTTCAAGGTGCCCGTTTCCCGACGCCAACTGATGGGCGCGCTGTTATCCATCGGCGGAGTGTTGCTGGTGCTGTCGCGCGGGCAGTGGGAGGTGCTGCTGGACATGCGCCTAGTGGCGGGTGACCTGTATGTGCTGATAGCCTCCATGGCCTGGGCCTATTACAGTTGGATGCTGGCCCACCCCACGCCCGAGTCGGCTTCCTTGCGCACCGATTGGGCAGGGTTCTTGCTCGGGCAAGTGGTGTTCGGGCTGATCTGGTCGGCGCTCTTTACCAGTGGCGAGTGGGCGCTGACCAACGCCCATGTCGACTGGAGTTGGCCGCTGATCGGCGCGCTGGCCTTTATTGCGGTGGGGCCAGCGGTGATTGCCTATGGCTCCTGGGGTGCAGGCGTGGCGCGGGCCGGGCCGGCGGTGGCGGGGTTTTTCATCAACCTCACGCCGCTGTTTACCGCCTTGCTGTCATCGGCGTTTCTGGGCGAAACGCCACAGGCATTCCATGCCGTCGCCTTTGTGCTGATTGTGTCGGGCATCGTGCTGTCATCACGGCGCTGATGGCCGCTGGAGCACCCTCCTCTAAAAGGTTCCGGGAAAAGCCCCGCCGTCCACCAGCACGTTTTGCCCGGTGATGTAGGCGGCTTGTTGGCTGCACAAAAACGCGCACACTGCACCAAACTCTGCAGGCGTGCCGAAGCGTTGGGCCGGTATACCCTTGCGGCGGTTGTCGGTCACGGTCTCCAGAGACTGCCCACTCTTTTGCGCGGCCCCTTGCAGCGTGCCGCGCAGGCGGTCGGTATCGAACGCGCCAGGCAGCAAGTTGTTGATGGTGACACCCTGCGCCGCCAGGCTGGAGCGGGCCACACCGGCCACAAAGCCGGTCAGGCCGCTGCGCGCGCCATTGGACAAGCCCAAAATGTCGATCGGCGACTTCACCGCGCTGGAGGTGATGTTGACGATGCGCCCAAATCCGCGGGCGGCCATGCCGTCCACCGTGGCTTTGATCAGCTCAATGGGGGTCAGCATGTTGGCGTCCACCGCCTTGATCCAGGTATCGCGGTCCCAGTCACGGAAGTTGCCGGTGGGCGGGCCACCCGCGTTGGTGACCACAATGTCAAAGTCGCTCCGCAGGGCAAACACCGCATCGCGGCCCACCTGCGTGGTGATATCTTGGGCACAAAATAGCACTGTAGCCCCCGTGGAATATGCGTGAGAAGCTATTAAATTAGTAGCAGCTTGCTCCAGCACTTCAGCCCCACGCGCCACGATCAGCACGTTCACACCTTCTTGCACCAACGCAGTGGCGCAACCCAAACCCAGCCCCTTGCTGGCGCCGCAGACCAAAGCCCATTTACCGTGTAGTCCCAAATCCATGGTGTTGTTCCTTTGTTGGCTTAATGCCGATTGTTGATGTGCGGTGCTGCGCTGGTCCTCAAGGCGAGTGCCGCTTGCGCCACGGTTTGAAAGAGTTCAATGCCAGCGGGTAACTGCAGCGCCAAGGGCTCGCACCCTTTACCCCCCGCCCACAACCGACAGCTCTCCGGCAAGGTTTTGCGCAGTGTGACCATATAGGACCGCATCAGATCAGGTGGCAGGCACTCACTGGCCGAAATAGCCACCACCGCGATACCCAGATCATCGACCGCACTGACTACGTCCTGCGGCGGCGTTTGGGTTCCTAAGCTGACGCAATAGGCACCTTGCAGGGTCAACTCAGCCTGCAAAGCAAGTACCCCCAGCCCATGGATTTCACCCGGCGGAGTGGTCACCAGCACACGGGGCAAGTCGTTCAATGGCGCTACGATCGGCATTGCACGCCCAACCACGTGAAACACCGTCGCAGTGTAATGGTGCTCCGCATGCACACCCAACTTCCCCGCCTCCCAAGCATTGCCCACGGCCAGATTGAACATGGGCAGGTATTGCTCGACAAAGTGCGCCAAGCCCTCCACCTTGATGAGTCGCTCCAGATAGGTGCGCACAGCATGGACAGGTGCGCCCGGCGTCAGACAGCGCAATATCAAATCCACCGACTCCCCGGTATCCCGGCTAACTACCGCACGGGCATCAGCCAACAACGCCTGTAAATCAGCCAATGGCAAAGGCACCACCTTGCCGGGTCGCATGTCCCGATTCATCAGCTGCTTGATGAGTTGCAAGCGGAACACATCGTCTTGGGAATACAAGCGCTGGCCTCGCGCACCTCGGGTCGGCACGGGAAAGTGGTAGCGCAACTCCCATTTACGCAACACTTCCCGATTGAGTCCCGTCGTTTGCTCAACAACTTCCTGACTGACCAAGGGCAAAGGCTTCTCCTTAATAGATTTTGCTTTGATCTGGATCATGCTTGCATTTTTTGTCCTGGACAACAATAGTGCAATAAAAATTAGTGCCGGGATGCCCTCGATGGCAAAACCGGACCGCTAACCCACCAGTCAGTGGGGATTCTGCAAGGTCTCACCTGCTTACGCAAAACATGGGCACCCTTAATGACCGCAACTCCCCTCGGCACAGCACCTGTCGCTTTGCCGCCCCATATTGTCGCCATCGGCGCATCCGCAGGCGGCCTTGAGGCGCTGGAAAAACTGTTTGACACCTTGGCGTGTGACACAGGTTCAACCTTTGTGGTCATTCAACACTTGTCGCCAGACCATAAAAGCATGATGGCCAACCTGCTGTCACGGCACACCCAAATGCCGGTGATTATGGTGGAGCAAGACATGCCGATTGAACCCGACCATGTCTACCTCATCCCACCGGGGTCCATCATGCACATGGGCGAAGGCCAGTTGCGCCTCACCCCCAAAAACCCCCGCACCCTGACGCTGCCCATTGATGTATTTTTCAAATCCATGGCGTCTCACTATGGGCCGTTGTCGGTCGGGGTGGTGTTGTCGGGCACCGGGTCGGACGGCACGCGCGGCGCCGCGGCCATCAACGATGCAGGGGGCTTGCTGATTGCACAGGAGCCCGAGAACGCAAAGTTTGACGGAATGCCACGCAGTGTTATCGCCACCGGCTTGGTCGATGCCATTTTGCCGGTGGAGCAGATCGGGCAGCGCATTTTGGCGCACATTCTGAACCAGCCGGTTGTTAAGGCAGCGGCCCAAGTCGAACCTTCTGACCGGGCACTGGCGCAAAGCCCGGAGGCTGCAATGAATGGCATTTTGCATTTGTTGCTGCAAGTGGGTGGAATCGATTTTCAGGAATACAAACCCGGCACGGTGGCCCGGCGCATTGAGCGGCGCATGACGGTGCGCCAGGTCCCCACACTGGCCGATTACCTGGACTTGCTGCATGAAGATCGCAACGAGGTGCTCACCCTGCGCCGGGAATTGCTGATCCCAGTCACCAGCTTCTTCCGCGACGCGGAAGCCTTCGAGATTCTTGGGCGCCAAATTGTCGAGCCCTTGGTGGCCAGAAAGCAGGCGGGGGAAACCATTCGCGTCTGGACAGCAGCCATTGCTACCGGCGAAGAGGCCTACTCCCTGGCCATGTTGTTCCTGGAGACCTTTGACCAACTCAAGCGCTGGCCCAGCCTGAAGATTTTTGCCACCGATGTGGAACAACAAAACATCGAAACTGCAGGCGCGGGGACCTACCCCGAGTCCATTGCAGCGGAAGTCTCACCCCAGCAGCTGGAACGCTTTTTCGTCAAAAAAGGCAACCACTTTGCCGTAAAAAACGAGCTGCGCCAATGCATTGTGTTTGCGCGGCACAACCTTCTGACCGATCCACCCTTCACCAAGATGGACTTGGTGGTTTGCCGCAACGCACTGATCTATTTCAAGAACCCGGCGCAAGAGCGGGCCCTGAAACGCCTGCAATACGCGCTCTCCCCCAATGGCCATATGTTTCTGGGGTCCAGCGAATCGCTTGGCGAACTTCAAAAAGATTTCACGCCCATCAGTGCTAAACACAAAATCTGGCAAATGGTGCGCCCCATCAGCCTGCCACTGGAGACCGCAAAGGGTTCGGCCTTTGGCTACTCTGGCGCCCGTACCGTCACCAGCCCGCAACGAGTGTCCAGAATCAAGACCGACGCCGTAGATTTAGGGTTTTCGGCCTTGCTCAAAGCGTTTGCACCACCTGCGGCGATCTTGGTGAACAGCCGCCATGAACTGGTGCACTCCTATGGCAACGTGCAAAAGATTCTCCAGTTGCGGGCCGGGCATGCCAGTCTGGATCTCAACCGCATCCTGCCCGACCCCCTGATTCCAGTGGCGGTTGCATTGCTCTTTAAAACTGGTCGGGAAGGCACCAGCGTCAGCTCGGATGGGCTGAAGTTCACCAATGCAGATGGGCAGCCCGAAAATTTGCGCCTCAGCACTTGGCCGGTGGAAGAATTCGAGGGCGAACGCCTCACACTGCTGGCCTTTGAGCAACTCCGCGCAACGGCCAACACGGAGACCATGACCCCAGCCGATTTTGATGCCGAAACTTCAGAACGCATCGAAGTCCTGGAGCGGGAATTGGCCGCCACCCGGGAAAGCCTGCAAGCCACCATTGAAGAACTGGAAACCTCCAACGAAGAACTGCAGGCCACCAACGAGGAGTTGATGTCCTCCAACGAGGAACTGCAAAGCTCCAATGAAGAGTTGCAGTCGGTGAATGAAGAGCTCAACACCGTCAATGCGGAATATCAGGAGAAAATTGACATCCTGAACCGCCTGAACGCGGACCTGGACAACATGGCCCAAGCGGGGGCCGCAGGCACCATCTTCGTCGACGAAAACCTGCACCTCACGCGCTTTACCCCCGATGTCACCCACATCTTCAAGCTGCGTGACTCCGACATCGGGCGTCCGCTGGACGACCTGGCCCACACACTGCTATATCCAGATTTAATTGCCGACCTGAGCCGTACGCTGCAAGACGGCATCAAGGTGGAAAAAGAAATTCGGGGCATCAACGGCCTGCACTACTTTGTGCGCATGCTGCCCTACAACGTGCCCTCATCGTCTGCCAAAGGTGCTGTCACCAGTTTTCTGGATGTAACGGCACTGCACGAGGCCTCACGCATGCAAAGCATCATTGACGCACTGGCAGAGCACATTGCAGTGCTCAATACGGATGGTGTGATTACCCTGGTAAATAAGGCCTGGGTGCGGTTCGCGGCGGACAACGGCAACCCCGATCTTCAGCACTCGGGCGTAGGTGCCAACTACATGGAAGTATTCAACACGACCCATGAACCACAGGATGGCTCTGCCATCGCGGCACAGCGCGGCGTGAGCGGTGTGCTGGCAGGCCGAACACCGCATTTCTCACTCCAGTATCCATGTCACACACCCACCGAAGAACGCTGGTTTGTAATGCATGTGTCCGCCATTGACGGCGAGCAGGCGGGGGCAGTGGTGAGCCACTTCAATATCACCGAATGGCGCAAGCACCATTTTCAGGCGACAGCATGAACGCGCCCACCGCGGAACGAACCGAACGCTTGCAACTGCTCAAGCACCGGGCGCAGGAAATGCTGCAAGAGCACCAACACATTGACCAACCGGAGCAATTGGCGTCGATGGAAGTGACCAAGCTACTGGAAGACCTGCGCATTTACCAGGTCGAACTGGAACTGCAAAACGAGGAATTGCGCGCAGCGCAACAAGAATCCGATCTATCCAAACGGCGCTACCAGACTCTGTTTGACCAAATGCCCCTGGCAGCGCTGGTGGTGGATGGGCAAGGAATTATTGAAAATTGCAATGCACGTGCATTTTCCCTGCTGGGCCCTGCCAATCGCTTTGGCATCCCCGACAACCGTCTGTTTCAACGCCTCAGCGGGGACGACCGTTCGCGGTTGCACATAGCCCTGCGTGATGGCCAACACGGCGATCCGCTGGTTCTGCCGGGTATGGGATTAGCGAATGACAACGCAGCGCCTTGGATGCTGGACTTTCACCTGATTCAGCTCTCAATGGACTACCACTTGAACAACCATACGCTGGTGTTGCTGGTGGACCGCAGCGCGGAGGTAGAACGCGAAAAAGACCATCGTTTTTTCTCACTGCTGCTCGACAGCAGCGACAACTTCATCTACGCCACGGACAACCAGGGGAAGATGCTGCTGGCCAATCAGTCCATGCTCACGTTTTTGGGCCGTCCGCGCGAAGAGGTATTAGGGCAGCGCCGTGAAAGTTTTCTGCCTTTGCGAGACGCCGTGATGCATAACGAGGTAGATCAAAAAGTCACCCATAACGCCGAAGCCATGACGCTGGAAGAGCAGATTCATATGGGCGGAACCAAAGGCACACTGGAATTTTTAACCCGCAAATTTCCTCTGCACGACGCGGACGGTCGAATTTATGGCGTGGGCGCTATCTCTACAGACATCACCGACATCAAGGCCCGACAGCGCCAAAACGTATTGAGCGAATCCGTCTTTATCACTGCCGCCGAGGCCATCATCATTACCGATACGGATACGCGCATCATCCGGGTCAATCCCGCGTTCACCCAGCAGTCGGGCTTTTCTGAAGCCTCGGTGGTGGGTCACCGTACCAGTATGTTGAAGTCGGGCCGCCAGAACACGGCCTTCTACCAAGCCATGTGGGAAATGTTGGTCACGCATGGGCATTGGTCAGGAGAAATTTGCAATCGCACGTCGAATGGACACTTCTACACCATCTGGAGCAATATCAATGCGGTGCGGGATGAGTCGGGCAAAGTCATCCACTACATCGCTGTCCAGACCGACCTGACCTCCCTGCGTGAAGTCGAGGCGAAAGTACAGCACATGGCCTCCTACGACAGCCTGACTGGGTTGCCCAACCGATCGCTATTTACCGACCGCATCAACCAGCTCATGGCCATTACCTTGCGCCAAAAATCTGCGTTTGCGCTGCTGTTCATCGACCTCGACCATTTCAAGGAGGTCAACGACACGCTGGGTCATCAAGTGGGGGACCAACTGCTGATTACCATTGGCAATCGGCTGCGAGAGGCAGTGCGTACAGAAGACACGGTGGCCCGCATGGGTGGTGACGAATTTGTGGTGCTACTGCCCGCCATTGACCGGGACAAAGCGGAGCTGGTGGCCAACAATCTACTGGAAATGCTGCGCGCACCCATGACCCTGGACGGGGCGGTTCAATACCAACCTATGGCGTCGGTTGGCTTGGCCATGTTTCCGGAAGATGGCAACACGCCGGACCTGTTGTTGCGCAATGCCGATATCGCTATGTACGAAGCCAAGCTCTCAGGCCGCAACCGAAGTGCGTCATACACCCAGAGAATGAGCGAAGACAAGGCCTCGGTGTTTGCCATCCAGACCGAGCTGGCGACAGCCCTGGCACAGCAGGAATTGCGGGTGTACTTTCAGCCCAAGTTCCATTTGGGCTCAGGCGCCCTCGTGGGTGCGGAGGCCTTGGTGCGGTGGGAGCGTCCTGGGCACGGATTAGTGGCTCCTTTGGAATTCATCCCCATCGCTGAAAAATCGGGGCAACTGGTTGCCATCGACAGATGGGTGCTCGACAACGCACTGCAACAGGTGGCGCAATGGACGCGACAAGGATTGTGGAAAAGCTCGTGGCGCGTGGCCGTGAATCAAAACGCGGCCGACTTGAAGCGCCCCCATCTGGTTGCAGAATTGCAGGGAATGCTGGCCCAGCATGGCCTGAATGCGACGGTATTGGAACTGGAAATTACCGAAGACGCCTTGTTGGAAAACACCCAAGAAATCATTGGCCTGCTTGGTGAACTTACAGCACTGGGCATCACTTTGGCCATCGATGATTTCGGCACCGGATACTCCAGCCTGTCCTACCTTCGGCAACTACCTACCGGCGTGATCAAAATCGACCAGAGTTTTGTCAGAGACATGCTCATCAATCAAAGCGCCCACTCTTTGATTGAAACCATCGTCACCATGGCACACAACCTGGGCCATGAATTGGTCGCCGAAGGAATTGAAGACCAAGCGCAATGCGACCGACTGGCCGAGTTAGGTTGCGAAAAGGGGCAAGGCTATCTCTTTGGCAGAGCAGTGCCTGCTGAAGAATTTATGCGAATGCACCTCACCGCAGTTTGATGGGTTCAGGCAGTGAAATATGGTGGATGATATGAAGATCCTCCACGGCCTGTTGAACGTATCTGCCCATGTTTACCAAAAGTCCCAAAAAATTCAAAGCGCTTGAAGCCTTTGCCGACAAGGTCACCACTGCAGCCCTCGCTATTGGCAACATCCGCCATGGCGACCATGTATTTGTAGGCACCGGTTGCGCTGCGCCACGGGAGCTGCTGCATGCGCTGGACACCTTGCCTAAACTCCCGGCGGACCTGGAGCTGCTGCACTTTTTCACCATCAAGGCCTTTAACCACGATGCCGATGGCCACTGCACTACCCGCTTGAAGCACCGCACCTTTTTTGTTGGCAATGACATGCGCGCGGCCCTCAAGCAAGGGCTGGTGGAGTATGTGCCGATGTCAGTCGCACGGGTGCCCGAGATGATGACCCTGGGGCGCATCCCGGTGGATGTCGCCTTGATACAGGTTTCGCTGCCCGACGAATTTGGCTTTGTGAGCCTGGGCGTGTCGGTGGACATCATTCCAGCCGCCGTGGCGCGGGCCCGCGTGGTGATTGCCGAGGTCAACCCCGCCATGCCCCGATCCATGTGAGACTCCACACTGCACGTCAGCCGCATCCACCACCTGGTTCCGGTTACCACTCCGGTGACGGAGCTGGAACGAACACCCTCGCAGGAAGAAGATGTGCAGCGCATCGCCCGCTACATTGCGGGCATTATTGAAGACGGCTCCACGCTGCAAATTGGACTGGGACAATTGGCCCACGAAGCGCTGCAGTACCTGACTGACCGCAAAGACTTGGGAGTGCACTCCGACGTCATCTCCGAAGCGATTTTCCCGTTACTGGAAAGCGGCTGCCTGACCGGCGCCCGAAAAACCAGCCAGCCCTTCAAAATCGTCACCAGCATGGCGCTGGGCTCGCGGCGCCTCTACGACCTGATCGACCGCAACCCCCTGTTTGTATTTCAGCCCATCGAGGTGGTCTGCAACCCGGCCACCATTGCCGCGCAACACAAAATGGTGTCGATTGCGCAAGCGCTGGCGATCGACCTGACCGGCCAGGTCTGCGTAGACCAGTTTGAAGGCGAATTCCTGGGTGGCATTGGCAACCAGGGCGAGTTCTTGCATGGTGCCTCGCGCTCGCCCGGCGGTAAACCCATCATCTGCATGACCTCCACCACGGAGGACGGGAAAACATCCCGCATTCGCCCGGCCCTGCTGACCGGGGAAGCGGCCAGCATTGCGCGCACCGATGTGCACTACGTGGTCACCGAGTACGGCATTGCCTACCTGTTTGGCAAATCCATCCGCCAGCGGGCCACCGCGTTGATCGAGCTGGCGCACCCCAAGTTTCGACCTGAGTTGTTTGCCCAGGCCCAGGTCCTGGGCTACCTGCCTGCGGACCAGACACTGCAAAACCTGCGCGCCTACCCGGTGGAGGAGGAGCTGACCGTCACCCTCAAAGATGGCCGCACGGTCATGCTGCGACCTGCGCTCTCCAGCGATGCGCAAGGCATTCGTGAATTGTTTCACCACCTGAGTGAGGCCGACGTGTACACCCGTTTCTTCCGAAATGTGCGGGGCCTATCGGATGTAGAAGTGCAGCGCCTGTGCAATGTGAACTACGAGGATGAAGTCGCGTTTGTCGCAACCACGGGCAACCGGGAAGCACTTCAAATCGTGGGGCAGTCGTGCTACTTCATCAACCCCACCACCAACCTGGCGGACACCGCCTTCATGGTGCACCCCGACTGGCAGGGCTGTGGCTTGGGCAGCGCACTGCAAGCCTGCATGGTCAACCACGCCAAGCGCCGCGGCCTGCGCGGCTTTGTGGCCGACATCTTGCCCAGCAACGACCGCATGCTGCGCCTGGCGCGCAACGGCACCCCCAACGTCCAGGCCGAGCGCAACTCGGACTCGGTGCACATCACCATGCTGTTTTAGCCCGATGGAAGGTAGCTAACCGTCAAAACCTATTTGTGCAGCCTATGAGAGATAGGTCAAATTTAAGGCTGATAGTGAGCCGCACCTAGAGCCTGCCCATAGGTCTGCAGCGAAAATTGCGGTCACATTGGATCAACGTGGAATACCCATGCACATCGCAAAACTGCTGCTGTTGTCCGCAATGGTCTGCCTACCGTGGGCAGGCCATGCTCAGGACAAATTCGTGAATCGGGGGTGATTGCCGAGAACTTCCCCGCCCACCGCACCATCCGTGACTTTCGGGCACTGCACTTGGATGAATTCACCGAACTGTTTGCCCAAGCCGAGCTCAAAGCCCAGATTGCCGCATTGGTGCATTGGTGCAAAAGGCGGCCAAGACCGACGGGGTGGAGAAAGATGAGCCTGATTTGGACATCCCCACCGAGATCGAGCGTAGGACGGCCTCTGCACACCGTCCAATCACCCCCTATTTTCCGAAGCGTATTTCCGGTTATTGCTGCTTTTTCCTAGGCCTTTTGTTGCCTAAGCTCGCTCCAGTTCTTTCATATTCAAAGGAGATTCGTATGAAGCGCTTGCTTTCACTTTTGGCCGTGGTGTTTACCGTAGCCCTTTCAACTGTGGCAATGGATGCCGAAGCCGCAAAACGCATGGGCTCCGGTAAATCCATGGGCACGCAACGCCAGGCGGCACAGGACAAAGCTCCAACCGCAACCAGCGCAGCAGCAACACCCGCTGCCGGTGCTGCTGCAGCACCTTCTCGCTCATGGATGGGTCCGGTTGCCGGGCTTGCTGCGGGTTTGGGCCTGGCCGCATTGGCTTCCCACTTGGGTTTTGGCGATGAGTTGGCATCCATGGTGATGATGGGCTTGTTGGCGGCCGCCATCATGGTTGCAATCGGCTTCTTTATGCGCAAACGTGCAGCCGCGCAAAAGCCCAATATGACGGGGCCGGGGGGCTTGCAGTACGCCCACGTGAACCCTGGCACGGCACGCAATACCGCTACCCGCGCTGAGCACAATGTGCCTGCCTACAAAGTATCAATGCCCGCAAGTGGGAGCAGCAGCATCGGCTCAGGTATTGGCTCTGGAATCGGCGCAGGCATGGATGCAAACAACGCCAGCGCAAGCCGGATTCCTGCAGACTTTGACACCGCTGGCTTCGAGCGTAACGCCAAGGTCAACTTTATTCGTTTGCAAGCCGCCAACGATGCAGGCGACTTGGACGACATCCGTCAATTCACCACGCCTGAAATGTTTGCCGAACTG
>CAJASG010000443.1 GCA_903944555.1 uncultured beta proteobacterium | reverse complement strand
TAGAACATACTCATCAGCACCGCAGAAAACACCATGCCCACGGGGTGCAGGCGCCCCACATAGGCCACGATGATGGCGGCAAAGCCGTACCCAGCCGGCACATAGGGTGTGAGCTGACCAATCGGGCCAGCAACTTCCAGTGCACCCGCCAGACCGGCCATACCGCCGGAAACCAGCAAGGCGGTCCACAGCGCTCCGCGGGACGAGAAACCGGCATAGCGCGACGCTGCAGGTGCCAGGCCGCCGACTTGTTGTGCAAATCCGGCACGGGTGCGAAACAAAAACACCCAGATCCCGGCAACGCCCGCCAGCGCAAAAATCAGTCCGATACTGACCCGTGAGCCTTCGAACAGGCGCGGAATGCGGGTCACCAGATCGAAGGTTTTGGTCTGCGGAAAGTTGTACCCATGCGGATCTTTCCAGGGGCCGTACACCATGTAGCCCAACACCTGCACCGCCACATAGACCAGCATCAGACTCACCAGAATCTCATTGGCATGGAAGCGGTCACGCAAAAAGGCCGTGATGCTGGCCCAGAACATGCCGCCCAGCACCCCCGCCAGCACAATGGGCACCACAATCCACTTGCCGGTGCTCTGGTCGGCCATCAATGCCACGCCGCTGGCCGCAACCGCGCCCAGGATGTACTGCCCCTCGGCACCGATGTTCCACACGTTGGAGCGGAAGCACACTGCCAGACCCAGTGCAATCAGCAACAAGGGGATGGCCTTGACCATCAGCTCCCCCACGGCATAGCCACTTTTAATAGGCTCCCAGAAAAAGACCTGCAGGCCGCGCACCGGGTCTTTGCCTAGCAGCGCAAACAGAATCACACCCATGACCACCGTGCACAGCAGCGCCAGCTCGGGTGAGCCATAGCTCCACAGTTGCGAAGGCTGTGGGCGCGCTTCCAGCTTGAGTTTGAACTTAGCCATGTTGTTGCACTCCCGCTGGGGTGGCTGCATCCCACAAACCACTCATCCACTCACCAATTTTCTCCACCGACGCCTGCGCCAAGGGCACGGAGGGCGACAGCTTGCCGCGCGCAATCACATGCATCCGGTCACAGACTTCAAACAGCTCATCCAGCTCTTCGCTGACCACCAGCACGGCGCAACCCGCGTCACGCAGGGCCAGAATTTCGCCGCGAATCTGCGCTGCTGCACCCACGTCGACCCCCCAGGTGGGTTGCGACACGATGAACAGCGTGGGCTTGGCGTCGATCTCCCGACCGACGATGAATTTTTGCAGGTTGCCGCCTGACAGGGAGCGGGCCACCGCGTGCGGACCACCAGCCTTCACATTGAAGGCCTTGATGATCCGGGCCGCATGTTGCTCCAACTGGCGCACGCGAATCCAGCCACCCATAAATTTGGGGGCGGAGATGGATTCGGTCCGCGTCAACAGCATGTTGTGCGCCAGACTGAGCGTGGGCACGGCACCGCGCCCCAGGCGCTCTTCGGGCACGAAATGCAGGCCCATCTTGCGCCGCTGACCCGGATGCATTTTGGACACATCCACCTCCCCCATATGGACGCTGCCACGGGGCGCCCGGTCGTCTTCACCCGACAAGGCGTACAGCAATTCCTTTTGGCCATTGCCCGACACCCCCGCAATGCCCACGACCTCCCCCGAACGGACATGCAAATGGATGTCGTCCAGGTCCACCCCAAACTGGTCTTCGCGTTCCAGGTTCAGGCCCTTGACGGTCATCACCGCAGCACCCGCGTGCTTGGCGGCACGCTGCAGCAGCGGTGGCTCGGCGCCAATCATCAGGCGTGACAGCGATGCATTGGATTCCTCCTGCGGGTTGCACACGCCGGTGACCTTGCCATTGCGCAGCACGGTGCACGCCGTGCACAGCTCGCGAATCTCATGCAGCTTGTGGCTGATGTACAAAATGCTGCAACCCTCGGAGGCTAGTTTTTTCAGCACCACAAACAGCTTCTCCACCGCCTGCGGCGTCAGCACCGAGGTCGGCTCGTCCAGAATCAGCAGCTCGGGGCGGGTCAGCAGGGCACGGATGATTTCCACCCGCTGCATCTCACCCACGCTCAGGGTGTGGACCGGGCGCTGGGGATCAATGTCCAGCCCGTATTCATTGGCCTTGGCCACAATGCTGGCAGTGACTTGCTCCAGCGAACTGC
>CAJASG010000442.1 GCA_903944555.1 uncultured beta proteobacterium | reverse complement strand
CGTGTCGGGGCGGATCGCCGCCTTGAACACATCCAGGTCCAGCAGGCCATCTTCCTTGACATCCAGATAGGTCAATTCAAAACCCTGGCGCTCCAACTCGCGGCAGGTATCCAGCACAGCTTTGTGCTCGGTTTTCACCGTAATCAGGTGTTTGCCTTTGGATTTGTAAAAGTGCGCCGCACCTTTCAATGCCAGGTTGTTGGACTCGGTGGCACCCGAGGTCCACACAATCTCCCGGGGATCTGCACCAATCAACGCAGCGACCTGACCACGGGCGTTTTCTACAGCAGCTTCCGCCTCCCAGCCCCATGCATGGCTACGCGAAGCCGGATTGCCAAAGTGGTTCCGCAACCAGGGAACCATCGCATCCACCACGCGCTCATCGCACGGATTGGTGGCACTGTAGTCCATGTAAATGGGGAAATGAGGGGTGTTGTCCATGGCTGGCTTGCTGCTCGCTAAACAAAAATAAAGAATTAGGTCTTGGAAAAGGCGTTGCCCAAGGCAAATACCGAATTCGGCGCATTGATGCGGATGGGTTGCGACACAGGCATCGCCGAGATGGCACGCTTCAAGCTGGGCTTGTCTTCCACCAACAGGCCCTTGGCCAACTGGTCATTGACCAACTTCTGCAAAGTCACCGAATCAAGGAATTCGACCATGCGCACGTTCAGGGACGTCCACAGGTCATGTGTCATGCACTGATTACCCTCCCCCATACAGTTTTCTTTGCCACCGCAATGGGTCGCATCGATGGGTTCATCGACGGACACAATGATATCTGCAACGGTAATGTCGCTGGCCTTGCGCGCCAGCGTGTAGCCCCCGCCTGGGCCCCGGGTGGATTCGACCAGTTCGTGGCGGCGTAACTTGCCAAACAACTGCTCCAAATACGACAGGGAAATCTGCTGGCGCTGGCTGATTGCGGCTAAGGTCACCGGGCCGCCGTTTTGACGTAAACCCAGATCAATCATCGCGGTGACCGCAAATCGGCCTTTGGTGGTGAGACGCATTGCATGCTCCTTCAGTCGTGTTTGGTTGACTAACTCGGTCAAGTATACCAAGAACCCAAGCAATTTGCTCGGGTACCTAGACTGATCAGTCACAACTGCCGAAACACTGAGGCTAGACAACCCCCACCACGTTGTCGCGCCCGGGAGCACCGAAGGCCTGCTGCTTGAGAATGCTCAGTTGGTCCCGCACCCGCGCAGCTTTTTCGAACTCCAAATTGCGGGCGTGCTCCATCATGAGTTTCTCCAGGCGCTTGATCTCGCGGGAGATGTCTTTCTCGCTCATATCCTCTACCTGCGCACGCGCCTGGGCGTCGCGCTCCAGGCGCTCGGCTTCTTTGCCGGCCTTTTCGCTGTACACGCCGTCAATCAGGTCTTTGACCTCTTTGACAATGCTGCGCGGTGTGATGCCGTGCGCCAGGTTGTGGGCAATTTGCGCGTTGCGGCGGCGTTCCGTCTCCCCCAAGGCGCGCGCCATGGAGTCGGTTATTTTGTCGGCGTACAAAATTGCACGGCCATGCAAATTGCGCGCTGCGCGGCCAATGGTTTGAATCAGCGAGCGCTCGGAGCGCAAAAAACCCTCTTTGTCCGCATCCAAAATAGCGACCAGCGACACCTCGGGAATGTCCAGGCCTTCACGCAACAAGTTGATACCAACCAACACATCGAAGGCGCCCAAACGCAAGTCGCGCAAAATCTCGACCCGCTCCACGGTGTCAATGTCGCTATGCAAATAGCGGACCTTCACGCCGTTGTCGGTCAGGTAATCCGTCAACTGTTCGGCCATGCGTTTGGTCAGTGTAGTAATCAAGACCCGCTCGTGCTTCTCCACCCGAATGCGGATTTCTTGCAACACGTCGTCCACCT
>CAJASG010000441.1 GCA_903944555.1 uncultured beta proteobacterium | reverse complement strand
GCTCGAATTGACTGTCACCCCTGAGCCCTCAAAGCCGAGGCGAAAGCGGTCGCCCAGCAGGTTGGCGCCGGGCACCAGTGGCTCCATGACGCGGCGTTTGTCAGTGCTGGTGATGATGATGCTGTCTCGGGGGTCTTGCAGCGTGTAGTAGCCGGTTTGGCCCAGACGTATTTGCGCCAGCTTGTCCAGAAAGTTGGGTTTGCTTAGATCGATCACGCCAATCAGTGCACCGGCTACTCGGCCCTGAGCGTCGCGAATCGGTGTCGCCAACGAAAACACAGGTGCCTTTAAAACCTTGCCAATGACGATCTGGCTCACGGAGGCCCTGTTCTCGTTGATGGCAGCGGCCACGTGATCCCGGTCCGAGTAGTTCAGCCCGACACGCGGGATATTGAGGGGTATGGAGGCGATGGCTTGGCCATCACCCCGGGTGACGAAGACTCCGGCGTTAAACAGGTCAAACAGTGCAGTGCGGTCTTCCAAAAACGCCTGCGTGCGCTGAGGCGCGGCCAGCATCGCCGGGTTGATGCGTTGGGCCATGCTTTGCAGCGCCCCCAAGCGTTCTTCTATGGCTTGGTTGACCTGCCCAGCGACGATGGACACCGTGTCGAACTGCTGCGCGCTGATTTGCGCTTGCATGGCTGGGCGCAACGCTTGGCGCAAAAAGAGCCCAAAAGCGACCATGCCCACTAATACCACCGCCAAGGTCAGAAGGGCGACCTTGGTGGCGAGCGAGCGCCCTTTGAAAATTTTGAAAGCCATGCGAGGTTTACGCTGTAATTACTGGTCATTTAGGCCTCTAGCGGCCGTAGAATATGCGCAAGCAGCTATAAAAATAATAGCAAATCAGGCGCTGGAATCTACCTGCATCAGGGCTTGAGCCAACACGTTCTGGGGCACAGGCTTGGTATAGGCACCGAGCAACTTGAGACCATCCGCCAGGGCCACTTCCTGGGCAATGGCCATCATGCTGATGTCGAGTCCGCTGACCAGAATGATGCCGCCTTGGTAGCCTTTTTTGGCCAGTTCGGACAGAAATTCGATGCCGTCCATGTCGGGCATGAACACGTCGCAAATCAACACATCGGGCGTGCGTGGCATTGAAGCCAAGGTGCGCAGCGCAATGCGCCCAGTGCTGGCGGTGTGGATATCACCCACTCCCAACGCCATCAGCATCTCGGAGAAGAGTTCCTGGCTAAACGAGTCGTCATCCACCACCAAAGCCAGTTTGGAGCGGGGGGCTGAAGGTGTCGCCGTGGCCGTGTGGTTCATATCGATTCCCTGAATTGTGGTGTGCCATTGCCGGGCCCGTAATTCTGCAAAAAGCCAGCCAGCATATGATGGCACTAAAATCGAGAGAAGTAGAGCAATTGGATGAAACCAATGCTCTGTATGAAAGAACTGTCAGGGATGACTCTTAACGCCCCCCCCCAAACCGATACTGCTCCGAACCGACGAAACCCGTCGGTGTGGGTGTGGCTCTTGGCTGCGCTTTTCATTTCGTTGATTGCCGCCTTGCCCCTTTTGAGTGGCGAATATTGGGTGCAATGGGCGTCCGTGGGTGGGGTCAGTGTGCTGGTGTTCGCCACCGTGGGCTGGTTGCTTGCGCAGGTTGCAGCCGCCAATGGCCGCACCGAGCAGGCTCAAGCGCAGGCCAGTGCCTTGGCCGACCAGGCAGCACAGGAAGTGGTTGGGCTGTTGCGGGATGTTTTGCCGGCTTGGCAGCACCATGTGGACCGTGTAAAAACCCAGACCGAGGGCGCCGTGGTGGAACTGACCACCAGTTTTGCAACCGTATTGCAGCAGTTTGACCTGGCGGGTATCGGTGGGGCGAGCGGCGGCAGTGGCAGTGGCAACGATGCAGCCAACACCATCGGCTTGTTGGCTCTGTGTGAACGCGAGTTACAGCCCGTGGTGCTGTCCCTGACCAATGTGATCGAAGGCAAGGATGCTTTGCTGGTCAATATTCGCAACCTGGCCAAAGAAACATTGGAATTACAAGCCATGGCAGCCGAGGTGCGCAGCATTGCGGCGCAGACCAACTTGCTGGCGCTCAATGCCGCCATTGAGGCCGCGCGGGCGGGTGAGTCCGGGCGCGGCTTTGCCGTGGTGGCGTCTGAAGTGCGCATGCTGTCGCAGCGCTCCGCAGAAACCGGGCGGCGCATTGGCGAGCGGGTAGGCCAGATCGGCGCCATCATGAACGCCACCATGAGCTCTGCCGAAGAGGCCACCATCGACGATAAACACGCGGTGTCTCTGTCAGGCGAGTTGGTGGAGCATGTGCTGGGGCATGTGCGCAAGCTGGGTGCGTCGGCCGACTCCATGCACAAGCACGGCATGGTGGTGCGGACGGAGGTCGAAAAGCTGCTGGTAGCCATGCAGTTCCAGGACCGGGTCTCGCAAATACTGTGTGGTGTGGATAACAATATGGCGCTGATGCACCAAACCCTGGAGGAGGCACAGGTACTCCCCAGCTCAGACGAATGGCTGGATGCGCTGAACCAGGCGGCCAACATGAACGATCAACTTTACACGCGCACCCGCCGGTGAGCCCCTTGCGCTATGAATACATCTCTTGCTAAACCTCCAGGCGCTGCGCCACTAACCCGTAGCACCATCAAAGCCTTGCTGGTAGACGATGATTCGTTCCAGCTGGAGATGATCTCCGGCATTCTGGAAGGCTTGGGCGTGACCGAGATCACGCAGGCCAGCAGTGGCGAGAAGGGTTTGCAGGCTATCGCCAGCAAGCAAAAAAACTACAACCTGCTGGTGATTGACCTGCACATGCCGGGTATGGATGGCTTCCAGTTCATGGAGGCGGCCGCCAAGGCGGGCTACTCCGGCGCGCTCATCATCGTGTCGGGTCAAAGTGACGATGTGATGCACGCCGCTTCGATGGTGGCCAAGCTCAGGCGTTTCACGCTCTTGGGCACGGTCTCCAAGCCGGTTGGCCGGGCCGCCCTGTCCGCACTGATCGCCAAGCTGGGCTGAGTCCACGCATGCGCCGGTTACGGCGCCTGCACAGTAGTTATGTGGTTTGGCGCTCGGCGCGCTCTTGCGCCATTTGCTCTTCCAGTTGCTGGCGCCCTTGTTTGACCACGGCAATTAGCTTGGCTTGGTCGCGGTAGTGGGGGTGCAGTTTTTCAAACAACTCCAGGTTGTGCTGGCGAAAGCGCTGGGTGGTCTGGTCGGCTGCCTCGGGCGTCTGGCCCCGTAGTTCCAGCACACTGCGCGCGCTGCGCAGGCTGGACTCAAACAGCTCACGCTCCACGCGCATCACGCCCCGGTCGCGCAGTTGGTTCCAGTGCGTCACGTCACGGGCACGGGCCACAATTTCCAGTTGCGGGAAGTGCTCTCGCGCTAGGTCAACAATCTCCAGCGATTGCTCCACGCCGTCCACCGCCACCACCAAAATTTTGGCGTTGGCAGCACCCGCCGTGCGCAGCAGGTCAAGCCGGGTGGCATCGCCATAAAACACGCGGTAGCCAAAGCTGCGGGCGGCTTCGATCATGTCGGCATCGTGGTCCAGCACGGTGCAGGCAATGCCCTCGGCCAACAGCACGCGGGCCACGATCTGCCCATAGCGGCCAAAGCCGACGATCACGATGGGCGCGTCCTGCTGCTCCGAGATCTCGGCCATGGGTGTTGCGCCGCAGCTGGCATAGCGGGGCAGTAGCAGGCGGTCTACCGCCACCAGAATCAGCGGGCTGACCAGCATGGAGACTGCCACCGCGCCAATCAGCAGCGAGGCGGTTTGCGCCGGAAAAACATTGGCCCCACTGGCCGCCTGAAACACGACAAACGCGAATTCACCGCCTTGCGCTAGCAGCAGGGTGAACACCGGGCGCTCCTGAAAGGGCAGTTTCATACCCCGCGCTACGGTGTAAATCACCAGTGCCTTGATGCCCAAAAACCCCAGCACAATCAGCGCCATGGCGCCGGGCGACTGCGCGAGCACGCCAAAGTCGATGCTCATGCCGACCGCGATAAAGAACAGGCCCAGTAGCAGGCCCTTGAAGGGCTCGATATTGGTTTCCAGCTCGCGGCGGTATTCGCTCTCGGCCAGCAGCACGCCCGCCAAAAAGGCCCCCAGCGCCATCGACAGGCCCACCCACTGCATCAGCCCGGCAATGCCGACCACCAGCAAGAGCGAGGCGGCCGTGAAAATTTCGGGCGTTTTGGAGCGGGCGATCCAGCG
>CAJASG010000440.1 GCA_903944555.1 uncultured beta proteobacterium | reverse complement strand
GTCAACCCGGCTATGAAAGATCTGCTTGCAGCCAAAGCCGATGCAAGCCGTGCCACCGTCGACAAGGCCTTGACGCTGGCAGACACGGCGCTGATTGTTGCCGCGGAGATCAATCACCCGGCACCCGCGTACTTTGATGAATTTACCCGCACGATTGATGGCTTGTACGAGTTCAACGCACTGGCAATGAAAAGTCTCAAAGAGGCATTGGATGCGCGGGTGAGTCGGCTGCTCGGTACCCAGTACGCAGTCATTGCATTGTTATTGGGCTGTTTGGGCGGCGCTGTGGCACTGGCGTTGGCGTTTATCCGCAGCATCACCGGCCCAGTGGCAGAAGCCGTGGTGTTGGCCCGCGCGGTGGCCGATGGTAATTTGACGGTGGCCGTCACCGTGCGCGGCAACAACGAGCTGGGCCGCCTGATGCAGGCGCTGTCCGATATGCGGGAGCATCTGTCAGGCGTGGTCACCCAGGTGCGCCAGGGCTCTGAAGGCGTGGCCACGGCCAGTGCCGAGATTGCTTCCGGCAATAACGACTTGAGCGCCCGCACCGAGCAGCAAGCCAGTGCGCTGGAGCAAACAGCCTCCAGCATGGAAGAGTTGGGCTCGACCGTCAAACAAAACGCGGATAGCGCGCGTCAAGCCAACCAGCTGGCCATGAATGCCTCCAGTGTGGCCATCAAGGGCGGCGAGGTGGTGTCCCAGGTGGTGGAGACCATGAAAGGCATTAATGAGTCGTCGCGCAAGATCAGCGACATCATCAGCGTGATTGACGGCATTGCATTCCAGACCAACATTTTGGCGCTCAATGCGGCGGTAGAAGCGGCCCGCGCGGGCGAGCAGGGGCGTGGTTTTGCGGTAGTGGCCTCCGAGGTGCGCTCACTGGCAGGGCGCTCTGCGGACGCTGCCAAAGAGATCAAAACATTGATCAACGCCAGCGTGGAACGCGTGGAGCACGGCACCTCCTTGGTGGACCAGGCGGGCGAGACAATGGCCGAAGTCGTCAGCTCTATCAAGCGGGTGACGGACATCATGGGCGAGATCAGTGCGGCCAGTAATGAGCAATCTTTGGGCGTGTCGCAGGTGGGCGAGGCTGTCAACTTGATGGACCAGGCGACCCAGCAGAATGCGGCCTTGGTGGAAGAGATGGCCGCTGCCGCCAGCAGCCTCAAGTCGCAGGCGCAGGATTTGGTGCAAGTGGTATCGGTTTTTCAATTGGCCGGGGGGCACTCACAGGCAGCCTTGCCCTACCACCGGTAAGTGGTAAAGCCTGCGACCCCGTCGCAGTTCAACCAAGCCCTTCGGGGCTTTTTTGCTTTTTGGCCTTGCCGGGTCGGGTGTGAATCTGTCTATACTGTGTTTTTAATCAGTGCTTGACGTTCCTGCCCATGGAGCCACTTCCTACCCCTTTGCCTCCCGCCTACGCCGAGCTGCATTGCCTCTCCAACTTCAGTTTTCAGCGGGGCGCCTCGCAGCCGCAAGAATTGGTGGAGCGTGCTGCGGCCTTGGGCTACAGCGCATTGGCCATCACCGACGAATGTTCGGTGGCCGGGGTGGTGCGTGCCCACGGGGAAGCCACCCGCTTGGGGCTCAAGCTGCTGCCGGGGGCTGAGTTTTGGGTTGCACTGGGGCCGCAAGCGCCAGGTGCAACGGCG
>CAJASG010000439.1 GCA_903944555.1 uncultured beta proteobacterium | reverse complement strand
GCTGCCGGTTTGGCCACACAGTGCCAGGTGCAAGTGGCTTACGCGATTGGCGTGGCGCGCCCGATGAACATCACCATCAACACCCACGGCACCGGTGTCATCGCTGACGACAAAATCGCCGCTTTGGTGAACGAGCACTTCGACCTGCGCCCCAAGGGCATCATCCAGATGCTCGATCTGCTGCGTCCCATTTACGAAAAAACCGCCGCCTACGGCCACTTTGGACGCGAAGAGCCCGAGTTCACCTGGGAACGCACCGACAAGGCGCAAATCCTGCGTGCCGCTGCTGGCCTGAAATAAGCCACACCCATGAAACTGCAGACACAACGCTTCATTGACCGCTGGGTAGGCCAGTTGCTGTGCGCCGTGGTGTCTGCATGGGTGCGCTTTACGGGCCTCTTCGGTGCGCCCGCCCTTTTGGGCACAGCACCGAAAAATATTCTGGTGATCCTGCTCTCCGAGATGGGCAGCATCGTCCTGGCAGGCCCCATGTTTGCGCAACTGCGCCGCCAATACCCGGGCGCCGCCATCCATATCCTGCAACTCAAGAAGAACCAGGAAGTCTCCAAACTGCTGCAACTGACGCAAGCCGAGAACATGCACAGCCTGGACGACAGTTCCGGCGGCTCCCTGATTCGGGATATTCTGACTATTAGCCTGCACATGCGCCGCTTGGGTCTGGATGCGGTGATTGACTGCGAACTGTTTTCGCGCGTCAGCGCCCTGCTCTCGTTCTCCACCGGCGCGCCGGTGCGGGTGGGCTTTACGCCGCACACCCAGGAAGGCTTGTACCGCGGCAGCTTCATCAACCACGCCATTCCCTACAACCCTTATCAGCACATCAGCAAGCAGTTTTTGTCGCTGGTGGATGCGCTGAATTCGCAGGGCAGCATGCCGCGCAACAAGGCCGGAGCGATTCGGGCCTTGCCCGTGGACACCGAGTTGTCGGTGGCCTTTGTCGCAACCGAGTTGGCAGCCTACCGGCAAAAAGTGGCAGCCGACCACCCCACCACGACGGGACGCAAGCTGGTGCTGCTGTATGCCGGCGGCGGCATCCTGCCCGAGCGCGCCTGGCCGGCCGACCACTACGCCCGCGTGGCGCAGGGCCTGTGCCACGCCGGATACGCGGTGGGGCTGATTGGGTTGAAAGACGATGCCCAGCTGGCCAAAGACCTGCAAGCCAAAATTCGCAGCGAATTTTGTATCGACCTGACCGGCTACACCCGCAGCATCCGCGAGCTGTTGATGCTGTTCCACGCCGCAGAACTACTTATCACCAACGACGGCGGCCCCGGCCACTTCGCCACCCTCACCCCCATCCAGACCATGGTGTTCTTCGGCCCCGAAACCGGCAAGCTGTACGGCCCGCTGGGTACGCGCAACAGCGTGCTGGAGTCGGGCATTGCCTGCTCGCCCTGCCTGAGCGCGTACAACCACCGCCTGACTTTTTGCGATGGCGACAATCAGTGTTTGAAACGCATTGCACCCGATCCGGTGCTGGACCAGGCGCTCGCTTTCCTACGCAACAGCAGCGTGGCAGCAAGTTCATGAGCCAACCGTCTGCCTTGCAGCGTGGCCTGCTATGGGCGCTGGCCTGGATTGAACGCTACCGTTACCTCAAGTTCGGCATCGTCGGCGCCAGCGGCACGGTGGTGAATCTGGCGGTGCTGCACTTTGGGCACGAATACCTGTTTCAGTCCATCGAAGCGTCTTACCAAAAGCCCTACCTGTCGCTGGCGCTGGCCATTACGCTGGCCACCATCAACAACTTCACCTGGAACCGGTTGTGGACTTGGTCGGACCGCGTCAAGACGCTGGAGGCTGGTGAGGCACAACCGGTGAGCCTGCGCCTGCTGGGCAAGGAGTTCGGCCAGTACGTCACCGCGTCCGGCTTTGGCAGCGCCCTGCAATACGGCTTGACACTGCTGCTGTCGGGCTCCATGGACTACCGCTTGGCCAACATCGTGGCGATTGTGGCGGCCAGCGTGAGCAACTTTCTGGCCAACGACCGCTGGACCTTCCGGCGCGACTGAGTCGTCCTGCGGCGCATGCTTCAAAAATTTAAGCCTTTTGAGCCTCTAGCCCCCGCAGACATTGCGTGGCTAGCTCTTGTTTTTATAGCAGCCGCACTCTACCTTTACGGCTTAGGCGGCGGCTACGCCCCGACCAATGGCGACGAGATGGTGTACATCCACATCGCCCGCATGACGTCCGAGTCCGGCCACTGGCTG
>CAJASG010000438.1 GCA_903944555.1 uncultured beta proteobacterium | reverse complement strand
GGTTCGTTCTATGACCGCCTGACCAACATCCCGCAATTCGGTGTGGAAGCCAACGCCGACAAGGTGGGTGGCACGGCGGCAGCCGTCGTCGGTGCAGCCGTCGTGGCCCACGCAGCGGTGTCGGCCATCAGCCGCGCGGCCAGCAAAGACACAACCACAAAAGCCTGAACCACTCCACAAGGAAACACATCATGGGTGCTTACGAAACACAAGGCTTCAAGCTCAACGACACGGGACGGCGCATCGTCGTCGACCCGGTGACCCGCATCGAGGGCCACATGCGCTGCGAGGTCAACATCGACAAGAACAATGTCATCACCAACGCCGTCTCCACCGGCACCATGTGGCGCGGGCTGGAGGTCATTCTCAAGGGCCGCGACCCGCGCGATGCCTGGGCCTTTGTGGAGCGCATCTGCGGCGTCTGCACCGGCACCCACGCGCTAACCTCGGTGCGGGCGGTAGAAGATGCACTGGGCATCAAGATCCCCAAAAACGCCCACCTGCTGCGCAGCCTGTTCGACAAGACCCTGCAGGTGCATGACCACGTGGTCCACTTCTACCACCTGCATGCGTTTGACTGGGTGGACGTGGTCAACGCACTCAAGGCCGACCCCAAGAAAACGTCAGAGCTGCAACAGCTGGTGTCACCCAGCCACCCCCTGTCGTCACCGGGCTACTTCCGCGATCTGCAGAACCGCATCAAGAAATTCGTCGAGAGCGGCCAGCTCGGTCCATTCACCAACGGCTATTGGGGCTCCAAGGCCTATGTGCTGCCGCCTGAGGCCAACCTGATGGCCGTGGCGCACTACCTGGAAGCGCTCGATTTGCAGAAGGACTGGGTCAAGATCCACACGATCATCGGCGGCAAGAACCCGCACCCGAACTTTCTGGTGGGTGGCATGCCCTGCGCCATCAACATCGATGGCAATGGGGCTTCCGGCGCGCCGATCAACATGGAGCGACTCAACTTCATCAAGTCCCGCATCGACGAGATGAACGAGTTTGTGAAGAACGTCTACCTGCCCGACGTGCTCGCCATCGGCACCTTGTACAAGCACTCCGGCTGGCTGCACGGTGGCGGCCTGTCAGCCACCAATGTGATGGACTACGGTGAATACGCCAAGGTCAACTACGACAAGACAACCGACCAACTGCCCGGAGGCGTGATCCTGAACGGCAATTGGGACGAAATCCACCCCATCGATCCACGCGACCCCGAGCAGATTCAGGAATTTGTGACCCACAGCTGGTACAAGTACGCCGACGACACCAAGGGCCTGCACCCCTGGGACGGTGTCACCGAACCCAATTTCGCACTCGGCAAGGGCACCAAGGGAACCAAAACCAATATCCAGCAAATTGACGAGAGCGCCAAATATTCGTGGATCAAGGCGCCGCGCTGGCGCGGCCACGCAGTGGAAGTGGGCCCGCTGCCACGCTACATCCTCGCCTATGCCCACGCATTGAAGGGAAACAAATACGCCCAGCGGCCCAAGGAGCAACTGGAATTTGCAGCCATGATGGTCAACAGCGGTGTGCCCAAGGCGCTGGGCCTGCCCGAGACCCAATACACGCTAAAGCAACTGCTGCCCAGCACCATCGGCCGCACCTTGGCACGCTGCCTGGAAGGACAGTACTGCGCCGAGATGCTGCTCGATGATTACAACGAGCTGATTGCCAACATTAAGTCCGGCGACACCGCCACCGCCAATGTGGAGAAGTGGGACCCCGCCTCCTGGCCCAAGGAGGCCAAGGGTGTGGGCACGGCAGCGGCCCCACGCGGCGGCTTGGCGCACTGGATCAAGATCAAGGACGGCAAGAT
>CAJASG010000437.1 GCA_903944555.1 uncultured beta proteobacterium | reverse complement strand
TACCCTTCCCACCCGAGCGCAAGGCAATTGATATTGGTGATTACTACAGTGATTTCAGCCTAATCACCCGGGAATTAGGGTGGTTGCCGAAAGTTAATTTGCTGGAAGGGTTGACGAAAACGATGGCTTATTACCATGAGAATCATCCCCATTATTGGCAGGAATAAACGACTGGTTGCGGCATAAGCGCCGTCCGTTCAGCACTGACTTTTATTGAACAGGGATTGATGATGATTTTGATGAACGACTTCAAGGCCGAACCGCCAGAACTGCGCGAGGCGATGTTGACGGCCGCGAAACGGGTGATTGAATCGGGCTGGTATGTACTTGGCAATGAAGTGACGGTCTTTGAAAAGCAATGGGCAGCCGCCTGCGGTGTGGGTTACGGCGTTGGGGTGGGCAATGGCATGGATGCCATCGAGATTGCGCTGCGCGCCCTTGATATTGGACCCGGTGATGAGGTGATCACGACGTCGATGACGGCGTTTGCTACGGTGCTTGCTATTCTGCGCGCCGGTGCAACGCCGGTGCTGGCCGATGTTGATGCCGATAGTGCCTTGTTGTCGCTTGAAAGCGCACTGCGTTGTATTTCAGCCAAAACAAAAGCTGTTTTACTGGTGCACCTCTATGGTCAGGTTCGTGTCATGACGGCATGGCAAGTCTTCTGTAAAAAACACGATATTCTCCTGATTGAAGATTGCGCGCAGGCCCACCTTGCTATGTGGCAAGGCAATGTGGCCGGAAGTATGGGCGAGGCTGGTGCCTACAGCTTTTATCCTACCAAGAATCTCGGTGCACCTGGCGATGCCGGAATGCTGGTGACGCACAATGCTAGTCTGGCAGAGCGAGCCGCCCGTTTGCGCAATTATGGTCAAAGCGTGCGTTATCACCATCCTGAGTTGGGTATGAACAGCCGTCTTGACGAAATTCACGCAGCCATGCTAGCTGAGCGAATGAAATGGCTTGCAGAATTTACGAATAGACGCAGCAAGATCGCGCAGGCTTATCGTGAAGGAATCACTCATGCAGCGGTACAGCAGCTAGCCCCACCCGAAGAGCACGCCGCACATGTGTATCACCTTTACGTCGTGACTTGCATGCAGCGGGATGCTTTACAAGACCACCTGAAAAGTCACCAGGTGCAGACGCTGATTCATTACCCCATTCCGGTACATGGGCAGGAGCCCTGTCGACAAATCAAACGCGATCCGCATGGGCTGATCGCCAGTGAACGCCACGCGGCTCAATGCCTTTCGTTACCATGCCATCCGCAAATGACAGATGAGGATGTGGGAACTGTTATTTCTGCCGTCAACAGTTTTCAGGCTAAGTAATGGAGCACTTCGTCACTTTATTTGACAGTCTGTTCCTGCCTCAGGGATTAGCGCTGCATATCTCAATGGAGCGACACATTAAGAACTACAGTCTTTGGGTACTGTGTGTGGATGACGAAGTGCATGAGGCACTGGTTAAGCTGAAGCTGCCAAACGTACGGTTACTTCAACTGAGTAAGCTTGAAACGGAAGAATTGCGGCGTGTTAAACCCGACAGAACGAAGGGCGAATATTGCTGGACGCTGACACCATTTGCGCCGAAATTTGTGTTTGAGGCTGATAGCAGTGTGGAGAGGGTTACTTATGTTGATGCTGATTTGTGGTTCCGAAGAAATCCATCCAGCCTATTTAGAGAGTTTGATGAATCGGGTAAACATGTTCTC
>CAJASG010000436.1 GCA_903944555.1 uncultured beta proteobacterium | reverse complement strand
TTGTCCAGCTCGCGCTTGCCATCGGGGTTGTCGCCGGTGATCTGCACCACGTACTTGGGCTGGGTGGCACAGATGTCGGCATTGGCATTGCTCAGCGCCTGGCGCATGCGGGCGGCGTGGTCTATGTCTTCACAAAAGACGATGGTCTTGGCGTAGCGGTCGGTGGCTTTCAGGTAATCAGTAATCTTGACTGCCACGGCTTCGTCACGCTTCTCCAGTACCAGTTTGCGGTTCATGTCGGTGCCGGTGTAGATGCGGTCTTCAATCAGGTTGCCGTGTTTGTCCGTCATGCCCGCTGTGGGGCGCCAGCCGAAGGCGTCCTTGTCCAGGTCCACGCGGATGACTTTGTAGGGCGCAAGGTAACCGTCTTCAATGCCTTGTTTGAGGCTGTAGGTGTAGATGGACTCGCCAAAGTAATCGCTATTGGAAATCTCTTTGGTTTCCTTGGGCGTGGCGGTCAGGCCGACCTGCGTGGCGCTAGCGAAGTAGGTGAGGATTTCGCGCCATGCGGAGTCTTCGTCGGCGCTGCCGCGATGGCACTCGTCCACCACGATGAGGTCAAAGAAGTCGGGCGAAAACTGTTTGTAGATGTTTTGCGCTTCGTCCGTGCCGCTCACTGCTTGGTAGAGCGATAGGTAAATCTCGTAGCTCTTGTCGACCAGCTTGGTGGCTTTGTTCACAGCTAAGTCCACCTCTTCAACTTCGACTTTGCCCTGCTCGTTAATGCGTTCAATGCCCTTCGCATTGGGGCTGAGCTTGGCCATGGCACCCTTGAAGGGGCGGAAGTCGTTGACCATCGTTTGGTCGATCAAGATGTTGCGGTCGGCCAGGAACAAGATGCGCTTTTGGCCCGATGGTTTGTCCGCACGCCAGGGGGACTTCCACAGCCGATGAATGATCTGGAACGCGGTGTAGGTCTTGCCGGTGCCGGTGGCCATGACCAGCAGCGCGCGGTTTTGTCCGGAGGCAATGGCCTCGACCGTGCGGTTGATGGCATTGAGCTGGTAGTAGCGCGGGGTTTTGGCGGTAGTGGCCAAGGCGTAGTCAAACGCGGCCACGCGCTGCACGTCTTCAGTCCAGCCTTTCCAGGCGCAGTAGCGCGCCCACAACTCTTGCGGCGAAGGAAATTGGTCGAGGGTGAGGTTTTGCTCCAGCACACCGGTGGCCAGCGTAGCGTCGCGGAACACAAAGCCTTCACCGTTGCTGGCAAAGCTGAAGGGCACATCCAGCAGCTCGGCGTAGTTAATGGCTTGCTGCATGCCCGCTTGTACTGAGAGGCGGGACTTTTTGGCCTCCACCACGGCCAGCGGAATGTTGGGCTTTAAGAACAGCACATAGTCGGCAAACAGCACAGTGGAGGCGTCGCGCTTGGCGGTTTTGCCGCGCACCACCAAACGCCCCGCACGCAGGGGGTATTGGGCGTAAATCTGGTCGATGGTGTGCCAGCCGGCCTGCACGATGGCGGGGCGGATGACTTTGTCGCACAGGTCGCTCTCAGATAGATTATTTTTGTTCATGGCACTCCCTGACCGAACATAACCCAGAAACGCCCGCCACAAAGACAAAACGCCAGCAAAATGCGAAGGCATCCTGCTGGCGTTATCATTGCGGAGCGGCTAGGCCGCTGCGGCGTTTAGACCCAGAGTACTTTGCCCTTCTTTGCGTACCAAGCTTCCACCTGGGCTTCGACCGAGGTCTCAATCCGGTTGCGGCGGATTTTCATGGTGGGGGTGAGCAGGCCGTTCTCAATCGACCAGGGTTCTGGCGCGATCACCACCATTTGCAGCTTCTCGTAGTCGGCCAGTCCCGCGTTGATGCTTTTCAACAGGGCCGCCAACTCTTTTTCCACCTCGGCGCGCACGGCTGGGTCACCCACTTTGGGGCGGATGGTTTCCGACAGCACCACCATGGCATAGGCGGACACCTGGCCGACGCCCGACACCATGGTCATCTCGATCATGGGGTTGGCGTTGAAT
>CAJASG010000435.1 GCA_903944555.1 uncultured beta proteobacterium | reverse complement strand
TGGCCCCCGGGGTGCCGGTTTTGGAGTCGGACAAACCCGTCACGGTGCATTGGGAGTTGGCGCATGACGAGTTTTTTAAACGCCGCGTGCACAGCGGCCAGGCCCTGGCCGTGCCCGAGTTGGGTTACGCCGTGCATGTGGAGGTTCCGGCCCTCGAGGCGGACCGCTGGTACCACTACCGGTTCATGGTGGGGGACGCGGTCAGCCCGGTGGGACGCACCCGCACGTTCCCGCTGCCGGATGCGCCGGTGAACCGCTTGCGGCTGGGCTACGCATCGTGCCAAAAGTGGGAAGACGGTTATTTCACCGCCTGGCGCCACATGCGCGCGGAAAACCTGGATGCGGTGGTGTTCCTGGGCGACTACATCTACGAGTACCCCGGCGTCAGCAGCAAATTGCGCATCCCAGGTGGCGGCTGGGTCCTGACCCTGGCCGAATACCGGGCCCGCTACGCACGTTACAAGACCGATGCCGACCTGCAGGCCATGCACGCCGCTTGCCCCTGGCTGATGACCTGGGATGACCATGAGGTGCAAAACGACTACGCCGGTCTGCAGGGCGGGGACAGTGGCCCACCCGGCGGGCTGGGGTCCATGAATTTTCTGGCACGCCGTGCGGCGGCCTACCAGGCCTATTACGAGAACATGCCGCTGCGTGCGTCGGTCCTGACGCAGGCCTTGGGCGGACTGGCCCGGGGCGCGGAGATGCGTATTTATTCGCATGTGCCGTTTGGACGCCTGGCGTCCTTGTACCTGCTGGACGGGCGCCAGTACAAAGACCCGCAGGTGTGCAGCAAGGCGGGAAAACCGGGCTCCAGCGTGGTGGACCCGCAGCAATGTGAGGCCTGGAATGACCCACGCCGCTCCTATTTGGGCATGGCCCAGGAGCAGTGGTTGCAGGGCGCCTTGGAGGCATCCGCATCGCGCCAAACCACCTGGAATGTGATTGGCCAGCAAACCCTGTTTGGTGAGCGCAATTTTGCCCGGGGGGCGGCGAAGAAATTGTGGAACGACGGCTGGGACGGCTACAGCGCCGCACGCACCCGTTTGACCGATGGCTTGCAAAAGAGCAAGGCCGCCAACCCGGTGCTGCTGGGCGGCGATGTGCATGAAAACTGGGTTGGGCACGTCAAGGCCGATTACGCCAACCGGTCCAGCGCCCATGTGGGCGTCGAGTTTTGCGGCACCAGTATCACTTCGCACTCCGGCAAGACCGCTTCCACCGCGCAGCTGCTGGCAGACAATCCGCATTTCATCTTTGCCGATTCACAATCCCGTGGCTACGGTGTGGCCGAGTTCAGCGCGCGGCATTTGGAGGTGAACTTGCGTGTACTGGACGACGTCACCCGGCAAGACACCCAGATTGCAACCCTGGGCCGTTTTGCGGTGCAGGCCGGGCGCCCGGTGGTGGAGCGGGTCTGAACCCACTGTGCGGCGATGGTTGCTATTTCCGCACCGGCAAATACTGCTGCAAGAACGCAAAACTATCATGCCAGCATTTGAGTGCCTGCTCACGCCAGAACATCACATGAAAAGCGTGGGTTTCGCCCGGGTAGTAGTACGCATGGTGGGGTGACACCAAGCGCAGCAGCGCTTGTTCCAACCGCTGCGAGTCGGCTGCCACCGGGTCAGCCAAACCTGCTGCGATGAACAGCGGTGGCAGGCCTGGTGCCTGCGCCATGGCTTCGATCACGCACAGCGGGTCGGCCAACGCTTGCTCGGGCCCCGGATGGTGGGCTGCATCGCCAAGATAGGAGCGCGCTGCATCGGTGGCCACCCGTGCCGCCAAGGCCGATACACCGGCGCGGATATAACGCTCGGGCTGGCTGGTCTGCAAAAAACCGCAATACAACAGCGCAGCGCTGGGGCGCAAGCCACGCGCCAACAGCGGTGCGGCGTAGGGCTCGGGCCGTGCCGTGCAGCACGCCAGCGTGACGGCCAGGGCCAGATTGGCACCGGCGGATTCTCCCCCCAGCGCCATATGCTGCACATCCCCACCGTACTGCGCCACATGGTCTGCGGCCCACAGCCAAGCGGCGCAGGCATCCTCCAATGCCGCAGGAAAGGGGTGCTTGGGCGCCAGCCGGTAGTCCACATTGCACACCAGATAACCCTGCGCAGCATAGGCTGCGGCCAGCCCGCGATGGGTGCGTTTGGATCCGATGGCAAACGCGCCGCCATGCAGGTAGATCAACACCGGATGCGGGCCGGCCCCCTTGGGCTGCAGGATGTCCAGGCACAGGGCTTCACCGTCGTGGCGGGTGTACTCCACGTCCTCAATCAGGTTGAAGGTGCTTTGGCGCTGCCGCATGCGCGGCAACCAGTCCGCCATTCCGGCCAGTGCGTGCATGCCTGCGTCCAGCGCAACCCGGCGTAATTTTTGGCGCATGGAGCTTTTGCGTGTCAGGATGCGCGCAGCTTGGTGGGTTGGCGCTTTTTCTTGCCTGCCATGGCCATGTGCCAAGCCTGCTTGGCAAACACCCACAGCCCGGATTCATTGGGCTTGGGCGCTTCGCCGCGACCTATGCGCTTGAGCTGCCCGGTGTACCAGCTGATCTCCAGCAGGCCCAGCTTGTCGATGGCCTTGATGCCGGTGGTGATGGGTTTGACCTGTTGCACCGGTTTCTTGCCCGACAGCAAGCGGTTGGGCACATCCGGCTCAATGGCCAGAATGCGCGCCAAGCCCACCATGTCCACCGCACCCGACTGAATGGCCTCAGCCATGCCTTTGGCGGAGCGGAACCCGCCAGTGACCGCCAGCGGCGTTTTGACCGCTGTGCGAGCCTTCTCGGCAAACTCCAGAAAGTAGGCTTCGCGTGCCCGGGTGCTTTCCTTGACCGGCTCTTTGCCGACCTTGATGCCGGTCATGGCGGGAGCCTCGTAGGTGCCACCCGAAATTTCAATCAGGTCGATGCCAGCATCTGCCAGGGCGCGGATGGTGTCCAGCGACTCTTCTTCGGTAAAACCGCCTCGCTGGAAGTCGGCTGAGTTGAGCTTGATGCCCACCGGAAAATCCGGCCCCACCGCTGCGCGCATGGCGCGGTAGACCTCCTGCACAAAGTGGCGGCGCTTCTCCGGGGTGCCGCCCCAGGCGTCAGTGCGGCAGTTGCTGTGCGGCGACAGGAACTGGCTGATCAGGTAGCCGTGGGCCCCGTGGATTTGCACCCCCGAGAACCCCGCTTCTTTGACGATGCCCGCGGCCTTGCCGTAGCGCTGGACCAAGGCACGCACCTCGGCGTCCGTCAATTCGCGGGGTGTCGCAAAAAAGGCCTGCATGTCTGCCCGGAAGGGAATGGCAGACGGTGCCACCGTTTCCTTGTTGAGTCCCTTGGGGGCTTGCTTTCCAGGGTGGTTGAGCTGCAGCCAGCACTGGGTGCCATTGGCTGTGGCTGCCTGGGCCCAGGCTTTGAGGGCATCCAGGTGGCGCGCATCCGCAATCACCACATTGCCTGGCTCGCCAATGGCTCCGTGGTCAATCATCACGTTGCCGGTGATGCACAGGCCAATGCCGCCTTCGGCCCAGGCCTGGTATAGGCGGGTGAGTTCGGG
>CAJASG010000434.1 GCA_903944555.1 uncultured beta proteobacterium | reverse complement strand
GAGCTGCAGTAGAAATTGAGATTAAAAGGATCGAAGAAATGCCGAGCTTGATGGAGAATTTCATGGTGATTTCGAAAAATACGGATATTTACTGAGGGAGCTTAACTCACTCGGTCCTAGCAAGATAGCGGTTTTGTATAGAGATGATCCATGTGAAAAATAACTATTATTCGTCGCTCATTCTGAGGTTGGAATGTCTGCTTGGCGCTCACAAAAACATGACGAAGCGAGGATAGACCCGTCGCCCGAAAAACCGCACGGATTCAGGAGTTATTCGGCGTCTGCTTTTATCACGACAGAAAATCTATCGCGTTGTCGCTTCAGTCATCTCCAAATTCCCTGACCCCTGCGGTTTTCGGGTGTGCATTATGACCAATTCTGGTGCATCACCCAGATGCGTCCCGTTGACTCCGAGCCGATGCCTTTGAAACTTCCAGATACCGATCATTCTGGAGTTGTCTATGGCTACGCGCAGGAGTGCGTCAGCGGTTACTACACCGCTCACCCCACAACAAGAAACCTTTGCCACCGGCGTGGCATTGGGACTATCGCAGGCCGAAGCCTATCGGCGCGCCTACCCGAAGTCGGTCAAATGGAAAGACAAGACGGTCTGGTCCAAGGCTTCAACCCTGAGTGCCGTAGAGAAGGTTTGGAGAAGGGTTGACGAGTTAAAGACGGCCGCAGCCAAAGCCAACGGGCTCACGGTAGAGCGCGCTTTGCGGGAAGCCGGACGCCTGGCATTCTTTGACATTCGCAAACTGCTGGACGCCAACGGGCGACCCATTCCCTTGCATGAGCTGGACGACGACACGGCAGCGGCCATCCAAGGGCTGGAGCTGGCCATGGAGAAGTCGGGCAAGGGCGAGGAAACCGTATTGACCAAAGTGCGGCGCTACAAGATGGTGGACAAGAACGCCGCGCTGGAGCGGGTGTTCAAGCACCTGAACCTGTACGCCAATGAGCATGAGAGCGCCAGCCCGATGAAGGCCATGGCCGACCTGATGAACCTGGTACGCGGCTCCAAGCTGCCTATCTCGACGGCGCGCAAATGACCGAGGCGGAAACCCTGCAAGAGCTGCGCCCGGACCTTTGGGGTGACCCGTGGTGGCGCATGAGCAACCTGTACCACATCGTCAACGAGAACAACCAAGTCACGGTGTTTGAGCCCAACCCCGAGCAAGACAACCTGTACCACAACCTGCACCAGCGCAACCTGATTTTGAAGGCGCGCCAGCTGGGTTTCACCACCCTGATATGCCTGTTTGCGCTCGACCAGTGCGTGTTCGTGGACAACTTCAGTGCCGGCATCATTGCGCACAACCGGGAAGACGCTGAGAAGTTCTTTCGCACCAAGGTGATGTTTGCCTATGACCGGCTGCCCGAGTCGGTTCGCCAAACGGTGAAGGTGGTCAAGCGCACCGAGAGCCAGGTGACGTTCAGCAACGGCTCCACCTTGTATGTCTCCACCTCTTTTCGCGGTGGCACGCTGCAGCTGCTGCATGTCTCCGAGTTCGGCAAGATATGCCGTAAGTACCCGGAGAAGGCCAAGGAAATCGTGACCGGGGCGCTGGAATCCGTGGCTGCCGGCAATCTGGTGTTCATTGAGTCCACCGCCGAGGGCATGGGTGGCTACTTCCATGACTACACCATGGATGCGCTGCGGCTGGACCGCGAGCAGGCCCAACTGTCCATGCTGGACTGGAAGCTGCATTTCTACCCGTGGTATGCCAAAAAGGCCTACCAGCTTGACCCGCACGGCGTGGTGGTGTCGGACAAGCAGGCCCAATATTTCCGTGAGCTGGAGGCAAAAACCGGAATCACCCTGACCCCGGAGCAAAAAGCGTGGTGGGTCAAAAAGAAGGCCACGCTGCTCAACGACATGGGGCGTGAGTACCCCGGCACGCCGGAAGAAGCCTTCGAGCAAGCGATTGACGGTGCCGTGTACGCCGAACAGATGACGCGCGTGCGCGAGCTGGGCCGCATTGGCTCCGTGCCGTTCCAAGCGGGCATTGAGGTCAACACCTTTTGGGACTTCGGCGTCGGGGACGCGAATGCCATTTGGCTGCACCAGCGCGTCGGCCTGCAAAACCACTGGATTCGCTACATGGAGGACCACGGCAAAGGGCTGGACTTCTATTGGCGCTGGCTCAAGCTGTGGTCCGACGAACACCACGCCATTTGGGGCAAGCACTACGTGCCGCACGATGCCAACGCCAGCTTGCAGGGCGAGCAAGTGACCAACCGGCGCGAGATTCTGGAGAAGCTGGGCATGCGCAACATCGAGGTGGTGCCCCGCGTCCAGGCGCTCGACATTGGCATTGACCTGACCCGGCGCGCGCTGGTGAGTGACAACTGGTTTGACAAGCAAGGGTGTGACAAGGGCATCCAGTGCCTGGACAGCTACCAATACGAGTGGGACGCCAAGCTGGGCCGCTGGAAGGCCGAGCCGCTGCACAACTGGGCCAGCCACGGCAGTGACGCCTGGCGCCAATTTGCCCAAGGCTACAAGCCGGCCGCGTCCAGTGAATCCATCAATAACTTCAAAAACCGACCCCGCAGCTGGAGATAACCATGCACCTATCCCCGATTCTTTCCCCCAGTGGTGAGCCGGTGTTCGCCGTAGGCCACCGACACAGTTGGAAGCAAGGCACCCACAAGGGTTTCAATATCTCGCTCGAATGGATTGGCGAGGGCCGCAAGTCGCAGCCCTGCCTGTGCATTTGGGCCGCCACCAACATCTTCACCCAAAACGCCACCGAAAACGGGGTGTGGGTGATTGGCCGGCGCGCCATTACCGAGTTCGTTGGCTTCAACAAGAACAACACCTGCACTGGCGCCCCGAGCGAGCATTGTTTCCGTGAAGCACGCGAGGCACTACCGCTACTGGGTAAGGACAAGAACGACCAGCAGGCGCTCAACGCCTTGTGTGACGTGGTGATTACCTACGCCCCGGACCTGGTGATGATGCCGATAACACCGCTCTCAATTCGCACTGACTTGGAAGCCGAGAAGATGTGGGAAATCGTGGCCACCAACAAAGACAGCGGCAAGGTGTTGACGGAGGTGACGCTATGAAAGGCCTCAGACTGGATGCGGCAGCCGTCGCAGAGCGCCACCGCAAGCGCAAGGACTGGTTTCTGGCCGAAGCCTCCCGCCAAGGGCTCAACCGCACCTTGATGGCCAAGTGCGAAGCCTTCTACGATGGCAACCAGTGGGCGCATGAAGATGCCGAGCGGGTACGTGACCGGGGCCAAAACCCAGTGGTCTACAACGAGGTCAAGCCCACCATTGACTGGCTGATTGGTACCGAGCGCAAGAGCCGCGTCGATTACGTGGTGGTGGCCGCCGACGAGGGCGACGAGGCCAGTGAGGATGCGTTGGTCAAGACCAAGCTGCTCAAGTACCTGGACGACTCCAACCGCGCCGGCTTCGAGCGTTCCTTTTCCGCCGAAGATGCCTTCAAAGCCGGTCTGGGCTGGATTGAGGTCGGATTGCGCGGCGACAAGTCGGGGCCACCGATTTACATTGGTGCCGAGTCCTGGCGCAACATGCTGTACGACAGCCGGGCCAGCAAGCGCGACCTATCCGACGCGCGCTACATCTTTCGCATGAAGGTGGTGGACCGCGATGTGGCCGAGGCACTGTTTCCCGACAAGCGCAAAGAGATTGAGCGCTGTGTGCAGACCGGCGATGACGCCAATATCTTTCAAGACTGGCTGGGCGCATCCGGCCTGTTGACCGGCATGGATGCCTTTGGCGGTGATTTCAGCGAAGACCAAGACTACATGACCACCCAGCCGGTGGACCTGTTCAACCCGCGTGAGCGCGTGCTGTTGATTGAGTGCTGGAGCCGTGAGCCGCAAGCCCAGTTGCACCCGGTAACCGGAGTGGCCGATGGCCTGAGCTGGAAACTGTGCTGTTCGGTGATGACCGAGAAGGACACGCTGATTGAGTCGTGGAGTCCATTCAAGCATGACCTGTTCCCGTTCGTGCCGGTGTGGGCCTACCGCAACAAGCGCACGGGCTTGCCCTACAGCCCAATTCTGCAGTGCATTGGCCCGCAGGAGGCTTTGAACCACCGCATGAGCCGCAGCCTGTACGAAGCCAGCTCGAACCAAATCAAGTTGGAAGTCGGCGCCATTGACCCCGAGGTGATGGACCTGACCGAGCTGCGCCAAGAGCTGGATTCGCCCGATGGTACCGCCGTGTTTGCGGCGGGTGCCCTCAGTGGCGGCAAGGTGCAAGAGCGCGGCAACGAGAGCAAGGCGGCGTTTCACCTGCAGATGGCCCAGCACGACAGTGCCGCGATTCGCACCATGAGCGGCGTCAACGAGGACAACCAGGGCCGCGACTCCAACGTCATCAGTGGCAAGGCGGTGATGGCCAAGCAGGAGCAGGGCGGCCTGCTGACCATGGAGCTGTTCGATAACCTATTGTTTGCGCGGCAGATGGAGGGCGAGCTGACTCTGAGCCTGGCCGAGCAGTTCCTGACCGAGCCGATGACGATACGCAACGCCAACGACTCCAAGAAATACGAGTACAGCAAGATCAACCAGCGCCAGCCCGATGGCAGCTACCTCAATGACATTACCGCCCGCAAAGCGCACTTTGTCATTGGTGAGCAGGCCTGGAAGCAGTCCTACGCCGAAGCCGCCTTTGATTCCTTGATGCAGGTGCTGTCCCAGCTGGCTAGCTCGGCGCCGCAGGTGGTGATTGGCATGCTCGATGTGGTGTTTGAAATGCACCCCAACTTGCCCCGCAAGAAAGCCATTCTGGACCGCATCCGACAGGTCAACGGCCAAAGCGACCCGGACGGCAAGGTCAGCCCCGAGCAGCAGGCCGCAAAGGACCAGCAGCAAAAAGTGGCACAGGCCCAGTTCGAGGCGCAGATGGCCCAGCTGCAGGCCGACATTCGGGAAGCGCAGGCGCGCGGCGAGAAGCTGGAGGCCGATGCCATGGCCAAGCGGCTGGAGGGTCTGTACATGAGCGCCCAAGCGGCGCAGGTACTGGCCACGGCGCCCGGCATCACCCCGATTGCCGACGAGCTGTTGCGCTCCGTGGGCTTCAAGGACATGAACGCCCCCGGCGGTTCGGTGATTGACGCCCAAGCCCAGCCTATGCCAGACGCGGCGCCTATCCCGCAGCCACAGCAGGCCGATGGCGCCATGACCGGCATTGAAACCCCCCGCGCCGATGGCGTGGACCCCAGTTTGTAACCCTAGGAGACACCCCATGACAACACGCCACGACGCCACCCCATCCGAAGCCACGACACTGGCCGAGATTGAGCTGGCCAAGAAAAACGGTATCGACCCCTTTGGTGATGACGAGCTGGAGGGTGATACCACCACGACCGCCGTCACCAGCGATGCCGACGACACCAGCACGGATGCCGATGCCGCTGCGGGTGATGCCGACGCCACCGATGCCACCGACACCACTGAGACTACGGCGCAGGAGCTGGAAAGCCTGCGGGAGGAGGGCACCAGCGAGCGCCCGGCCTACGTGGCCGAGGTGCCAAGCGACTACCAAGCCCAACGCACCGCCTTGATGACCGAGAAGGCGCAGGCCATGAAACAGCTGATGGATGGTGAGCTCGATGTGGACGGCTTCGCAGCGATTGAGTCCCGGGTATCGGGCGCACTGGAGGACTTGATGGCGCAACGCATCCGGGCCGAAACCCTGATTGAGGCCAACACCCAAACCCAACAAGCCACCCAGCAGCAAGAGATTCGCCGGCTGATTCAGCGCAGCAAGGCCGAGGTCGATTACCTGGGCGACCCGAAGGCGATAAAGCAATTCGACATGGCGCTGCAGATGGTGCGCGCGGACCCGGACAACGCGGCGCTGGACTATGCCGCACTGGTGGACCTGTCCCACCGCGCGGTGCTGGCATTGCGTGGGGTCGCGGCCAAGGAGCCCGCTGCAGCAGCACCCCGCACGCCCGATGGCAAGCCGCCGGTGACGCTGCGTGGTCTGCCCGTGGCGGCCACACCGAACGCCAATGGGGACGCGATTGAGCAAATGTCGCGCCTCACGGGTCCGGCCTATGAGCAGGCCTATGCCAAGTTGTCGCCGGCGCAGAAAGCGCGCCTGCTGGACGAGGATTGAGCGATGGCCGAACACCGGGGTTTGCTGCTGGACCTGCGCGTGGGCGAGTCGATTTGCCTGCGCGGGGTCAATGGTGTTGACTCCGAAAAAATCATCCTAATACTCGAATCAAAAGATGGGCGCAAGGCCCGTGTGCGTATCGTGGCCAGCCAGTCCATCAAGGTCGGCAAACCCGAGAAGCCCGTACCTTGAATCCATTTGTCGCCTCGGTATTTTGCTGGGGTATTGTTGGGCGCGCAGGAGTGCGTCGGTGCTAAAAAAAGGAGACTCCCATGGCACGCACGACTATTTTGCCCAGTGACCCAAACAAACGTAAAGCCTGGGCGGCCTCGGTAGCGGAAGACGCTGCAAAGAACCAATATTTCTCCCGCTTGGAGGGCGCCGAAGGCACCCGCTCGGCCGTGGTGAAGAAGACGGACCTCGAAAAAGGCGCCGGCGACGAAGTAACCACCGCACTGGTGGCGAAGTTGCGCGGGGCTCCCATCACCGAGGGCCGCAAGCTCGCCGGTGCTGAGTTCCGTTTGTCGCACTCCGCGCACAGCATGCGTATCAATGAGTTCCGCCACGGCGTCAACGTCGGAGCCCGTATCGAGCAATCGCGCGTGGGCTTCAACCTGGCCAAGCAAGGCCGCGTCAAGCTGACCGAGTACATCAAAGAGCTGTACGAGGAAGTGATTTGCATGGCGGCCTGCGGTGCCCGTGGTACCGGCGACGAAATTCAGCACTTCGGTACCGACTACACCGGCTACCCCAACGCCTTGCGTGCGCCCGATACGGCCCACTTGTATGTCGGCACCGCCGGCGACAAGGTGAAAGCCACCCTCTTGACCACCGACTTGGTGAACCTCAAGACCATCAACAAGCTGCGCACCAAGAGCAAGAAGATGCTCGGCGGCCAGCCCGACAAGGCGGTCAAGATGACGCCAGTGTCCAAAGGTGGGCGCGATGTGTTCATTCTTGCGGTGCCACCCGAAGTGATGCAAGACATTCGGGACGACTCCGGTGCGCAGGGCTGGTTTGAGGCACAAAAGGCCTTGACCGCAGCTGTGGGCAAAGAGTCCGAGATTTTCAAGGGCGGCGCCGGCATGTTCAACGGCGTGCTGGTGGACGAAATGGAAACCTGCGTCAAGTTCAGCGACTACGGCGCCGGCGCCAACATCGCCGCCACCCGCTCGCTGTTCCTGGGTGCCAACGCGGTGGCTACCGCCCACGGGACCAAAGGCATGGCCGATGGCATGTCGGTGTCCCTGGACGAAGACATGGACGACCGCAAGCACGACCACATCTTGTTCTTCGAGATGATTTTCGGCGCGGACAAGACGCAATTCAACGGCATGGACTACGGCATGATTTCCGTGGACTCTGCTTTCACCGCCGCAGTTTAAGGAGTCAACCAGCATGGCTTTCTACCAATCCAAACAAGTCAAGGCCGGCGCGCAAGCGCCTTCGCCTGACGAGGCTTTTGATGTGATTCCGGTCACCGCCGAATTCGTCACCCCCACCGGTGGTGTTGCCATTGGCGACATTATCGAAATGGGCGCGCTGCCGGACAACTGCATCCCGTTGGACTTGATCGTCCACACCGGGGTGCTGGGTGCCTCCGTGACACTGGACGCGGGCATGGTGTCCGGTGTCTACGCCAAGAACGATGCGGCCCGCACCATGGGCAATGAGTTCTTGGCCGCCGGTGTTGCGGCCACCGCTGTGATGCTGCGCTGTACCAAGTCGCTGGGTGCGATTGCCCCCAATGACTCGCCACGCGGCTGGGGTTTGAAAGTCGGCGGCGCCACGACTTCGGCCGGCATCACCATCCGGGCCACCTTGTTGTGCGCCGTAGCACCCCTTGGTGTCGTGAACGTCTAATGACCAAGCTGGTCAAAAAGACCATGGCCGCACCATCATCTTCGCCCGCGCAAGCGGTGGAGCTGGTGGTGCCGGCTGTGGCGGACACCCCCCATTTGAGCGCCACCGACCGCGACAACCCCGCAAAGGTCAGTGGCCAAGAGCTGCGCGTTCTGGCCCACCAAAAAGGCATGGCCCGCTCACTGCTAGACGGCATGAGTGACCACAAGATTCGTGAACAGCTGCGCTACATCACCCAACGCTTCATTGAGGCTGCATGATCTGGTCCGCGCTGTACCCTTTTGTGCTGCCCAGCGTAATCGGTTGCCCCGACCCGACGCTGGACCTGTACCTGCGCCAGGCGGCGATTGAGTTTGCCCGGCGCACGCTGTGCGACTGCCGCGACTTGGACCCGCTCACAGCCAACGGCAGCGACACCCATTTCGAGTTGGACCTACCGCTGCAAACGCAAGCTATCAAGCTGCGCAGTGTCAGCCGCAACGGTCTCAACCTCCCGCTGGTCGATACCTTGCATGGCCAGCAGCTGGTGCGCGACCAAAGTACCGCCACCTTTGCGTACACCACCGACAAGCGCACGCTGGAGCTGTACCCGCTGTGCACGGCTGGCGACCTGATTGGCGTGAATGCGGCGCTCGCCCCCAGTCAGGATGCCAGCAGCTTGGATGGCGAGGTCTACGGTCCCTACATCCACGCCATTGCCAGCGGCGCGTTGGCGGCACTGCAAATGATGCCCGGCCAGTCGTGGAGCAATCCCCAGCTGGCCATGGCCAACCGCACCCTGTTCCTGCAAAGCAGCAGCAGCACCGCCATGCACTTTGCCCGTGGCCAAAGCAGCGCCAAGCTGCGCAGTTTCAAGAGCTACCTGTGACCCGTTGACTCCGAGCCAGTCGGTGGGATTCTTGCTGCATTACGCACAAGGATTCCCCATGGCTCTCACCGCTCAATCCATTATTCTGCGCGCGGTCGGCGTCCTCCAAGACACGACCTCGATTCGTTGGCCTGCCAGTGAGTTGGTGCGCTGGTTGAACGACGCCCAGCGCGAGGTGGTGATGGTGCGCCCGGATGTGCTGAACACCACGGCCACCATGACGCTGGCCGCTGGTTCACGCCAAGACCTGGACAACGCCGCCCTAACGCCGGCGCCCTCCAAGCTGATTGAAATTACCCGCAACGTGGCGGCCACATCAGCCAAAGGCGCGGTGCGCCTGGTGCCCCGCCAGATTCTGGATGCGCAAATCCCGGGCTGGCATGCCATGACCCCCAAGGTGGACGTGCTGCATTACATGTTTGACCCGCGCGACCCCAAGACCTTCTACGTCTACCCCCCAGCCACCGCATTGGCCCAGCTGGAGGTGATGTATTCCGCTTTCCCAACCGACATTGCCGAGCCCACCGTGGGCGCGCTCTACACCGATGTGGTGGGCGCCATCAGCCTACCCGACAACTTTGGCAATGTGATTCTGGATTTGATTTTGGCCCGCGCCTACAGCAAGGACTCCGAGTACGCCGGCAACCTGCAGCGCGCCGAGTTCTACCGCGCGTCCGCCGGGGCCGCACTGGGTGGCGAGCTCAAGGGCACGTTGGCGGTACAGCCGCAGTACAAGCCCGGCACCCCCAGCGCCGTCGCCTGATTTTTCACCCCTCACATTTTTAGGAGCATCCCATGCCTGTTGTTTACCCTAACGCCACCAAAGTGGCCCGCATGAACGCCGTGGTCACCGCCATTGGCGCGACTGGCAAGCTCAAGCTGTTCAATTCGACACCGGCCCTGCTGGCCACCTTCACGCTGGCCGCTACTGCAGGCACCACGGCCGGTGCTGGCGTTTTGACCCTGAGCGATGCCAATGGCGGCACGGCCGGCATTTTGAACACCATCGCCAGTGCGGCCGGTACTGCAGTGAGTGCCAGTCTCACCACCAGCGCCGATGTGGATGTGATTACCGGCTTGACGGTGGGCGTGGGCACGGGGGACTTGCAGCTGGACAACAACGTGCTGACCAACGGGCAGGCCATCACCATCAATTCCGCCGTCATCACGCACGCTTGATTCGGGAGCGCACACCATGACGCTGCTCGAAGAAATCAAAAGCAAGTGCACCGGCGCACCGTTGGCCAACTACACCTTGACCGCCATCGTGGCGACGGTGAACGCCAACCGCATCCGCGTGGGCAAGGTGGAGCGCGCCGACTTTGCGATGTGGAGCGCCGGCAACGGCATGCGCGCCAAGATTGAAGACCACGCCAATGACCTGCACTCACCCATCCGGTCGATTGCACTGGCCTGCCGCGATCTGATTTTGGGCGCCGCTAACTCGATTGACTTCGGCCTGGCGCAAAACGTGGCCATGCTGCAAGCCTGGGTGGCTGTGGGCGCCTTGTCGCAAGCCGATGCCGACTCACTGCTGGCACTGGCCACGCAACCGAACCCGATTACTGAATTCGACGTGCGCTGCGCCCTGTGGGACGTGCACGGCAACTGGCTTGGAGGCTAACCCATGGCTGCAACTAAAACCGCAAAGACGCTTTATGGCGCCGCTCAACTGGCAGGCGCGGCCAACGTCAACGCGAGCGAATGGAATCTCAGCACGGCCTACGGCGGCTTGGCCACGGTCAAGATTACCAATGGCGCCACGGCACCGACCGCCGCACCGGTGGTGAAGTTCTATGTCGGGGAAGCCACCGGCGTGAAGCGGCTGTTGTACCAAGTCACTGGCGACACGGTGAACAGTTCAGTGACCGACTTGGTGTGTGAGGTTCCGGCGTCGGCCATGTTCGTCAACATCAACATGGCCAACCTCGGGGGTAACGCCATCACGGTCGAGGCCTACGGGCAAGAGCTGACCACGATCTAAGCCATGCGCTACCAACAACCGCGCGGTCCAGTCACTATTGACCGGGGCAATCCGCTGACGCACGACTTGGTGTTCGCCACTGAGGCCTCGTTTGGTGGCCGGGACGCGGTGGCCGGGCTGCAATCGTCGCCATTGCTCAGTGGTGTGACCGTGGGCGCGGGGCCGAAAGGCACGCAATGGAATTACAGCGGCGCCCAAGGCAACCGGGCCAATGCCTTCGGTAACTGGCAGGGCCTGGCGGGCGCCACCGAGGCGACCTGGGACATGACGGTCTACTTTTCAGGCCTTCAAACGTCGGTGTTCTTTGACCAGTGGGATTTGAACAACCAGTGGTTGCTGCAAAACGTGTCCGGGGTCATGATTTGGGTGATGGCCGACGACAACGCTGGCAGCCGGCGTCGGCGCGACAGCGTGGCGAACGTCATTGGCAATCAGGGCTGGTACCGCATCACAGCCATTTGGCGGGGTGGCGCCAGCGCAGAGTTGCTCATCAACAATGTGTCGGTGCCGCTTGTCGCCTCCAATGATGCGGCGACCAGCATTGGCACCAATGGCGGCGACCACCTGCAAATCGGCAATACCTTGAATGGTGCGGTGGCAGGGGCCCGGATTTGGCGTCGTGGTCTGACCCCGGCCGAAGCCTGGGCGGTGCACCGCAACCCGCTGCAGCTGTATGCGCCATTGCAGCGCAGCCTGTGGGTGGCGGGCGAGGTGGTGCCCGGTGGTCCGTTGGTAGTCAACGAGTCTGGCAGCGACAGCGCCATCCTGTCCGGGGTGGTCGCAGTGCAAGGCGCGCTGACCGCTACCGAGTCCAGCGGTGACAGTGCCTCCTGCACCGGCGCCAGTGCGGTGGCCGGCAGCCTGTCCGTGCTGGAGTTGGGCAGTGACAGTGCTGTGCTATTGGCCGGCAGCGGCGTGCAAGGCGCCTTATCCGCCAACGAAGTCGGCAGCGACAGCGCGGCCGCAGCGGGTGCCAATCTGGTCCAAGGCAACTTGGCGCGCACCGAGTCCGGCGCGGATACGCTGGTGGCTTCGGGTACCGCAGCTGTGAGCAGTGCGAGTGGCGCCATGGCCGTGAGCGAATCCGGCAGCGATACCGCTGTGGTGTCGGGCAGTGCACCGAGCCCCGGCTCCGGCAGTCTGGCAGTCAGCGAATCCGGCAGCGATACCGCTGTGGTGTCGGGCAGTGCACCGAGCCCCGGCTCCGGCAGTCTGGCAGTCAGCGAAGCCGGCAGCGACAGCGCAGTGCTGGGTGGCAGTGTCGCGGTGCAAGGCGGCATGAACGTGCTGGAGATTGGCAGTACCACCATCGTGATGACTGGCGCCGTCAGCGTGCAAGGCACCTTGTCGGTGTTGGAAAGCGGCAGCGATGTTTTTTCCGGCAGCTCCACCTTGGTGGCCAGTGTTGGCGCCATGGCAGCCAGCGAATCCGGCAGCGATACAGCGGCAATGGTGGCCAGTGTCTGGGTCTACGGCAGCCTGAGTGTCTTGGAGCTCGGTGCTGACCGTTGTGTGGCCTACGGGCCCATCACCAATGCGCCAGTCTCGCTCTACGTGGCCACCGTGCCGTTGGCGCGCAACCAAGCCGCTGTGCCATTGCCGTTTTATCAGGCCTTTGTGCAGCAGTGAAGGAAACCCCCATGGCCATCCTCGAAAAATTTGAAAAGCAACCGGCCGATGTGCAGGACTTCGACATTTCGTTTGCCGCCTGGCTGGCAGCCTTGAGCGACACCGTGTTCTCCCACGTCGCCACGGTGGACACCGGCATCACACAAAGCACGCCGTCCAGCGTCACCAATGGCGTGGCCAAGGTCTGGTTGTCGGGCGGACTACACGGCAAGACCTACAAGGTGACGGTCACCTTAACCACGGTCGGCGGGCGCATCAAGCAAGTGGAAATTCTCATCAAAGTTAAGGAGACATAGCGTGAACATCGACATCAACGACTACGACCGACCCAAGGGTGTGCGCTTTGACGCGACCATCAATTTGGGGCATATCCTGACCTTTTTGGGATTCTTGATTGCCGGCTTTGGTGCTTGGTCCACCCTGGACAAGCGCGTCACCATGCTGGAAGAAAACAAGTACCTGCAAAAGCAGGTCGATGGGGCGCAGGACAACCGATTCACCGAGAGCGCAGCGCAGATGCGCGAGGTGCTGACGCGCCTGGACAAGCAAATTGAGCGCATGGCCGACAAGATGGACCGGGTGGTCGATAAGGGGGCGCGATGAACTTCGACCAAGCCTTTGACCGCTTGCTGGGCCATGAGGGCGGCTACAGCGCCAACCCGGCCGACCCCGGAGGCGTGACCAACTGGGGTATCAGCCAACGCAGCTATCCCGAGCTCGACATCAAGAACCTGACGCGCGAGCAGGCCAGTGCGATTTACCTGCGCGACTTTTGGCAGCCACTGGGCAGCGCGCCCGAGGCCATCAAGTTTCAGGTTTTTGACTTTGCCGTCAACAGTGGCATGCAGACCGCTGTGCGCAAGCTGCAGGCCGCCATTGGCGTGGCCGACGATGGCCATTGGGGGCCGGTCAGTGCCGCCAAGTTGGCCCGGCTCGACCAAAACGATGTGCTGATGCGCTTCATGGCGCAGCGCCTGCGTTTTTGGACCAAGTGTTCGGCCTGGCCCGCCATGGGTGCCGGCTGGGTCAATCGGGGCGCCAAGCAACTCGAATACGCAGCGGAGGACAACTAAATGGACTGGCTCAAATCAATTGCCCCGGTGGCGGCCAGCCTGTTGGCCGGCCCAGCGGCGGGCATGGCGGTGAAGTTTCTCGCGGACCAGCTCGGTACGCCGTCGCCCACACTGGATGCGGTCAGCATCGCGCTGACCAACCTGAACGGCACCCCCGAAGGGCGCTTGCAGCTGGCGCAGCTCGATGCCGCCCTGAAAACCCATGCCATCAACGCCGGGCTGGACTTGGAGCGCCTGGCGGTGGCCAATGCCAGCGATGTGAACAAGTCCATGCAGGCCGAGAGCGCGGCCGAACACTGGCCGACCTACAGTTGGCGCCCCTTCATTGGCTTTGTCTTTGGCGTCAACCTCCTGATTGCCGGCGTCACCACGTCAGCGGTCTATATCGCGGTGATGTGCGGCGTGGTGTCGGCGGTGCAGGCACTGGGCTCCTTGCCAGCCATGATTGGTGCGCTAGGGGCGGTCAACGGTGCGGCCTTGCCGATTTTGGGCATTGCCAGCTGGTTTCGCGGCAAGGCGCAGGCCGACCCCAGCATTTCCACGGTGAACCGAGGCTAACCCATGACTATTTTGCGGTACTCCGGTTTTGCCGGCGCGGTGCGGGCCTTGCATGCGATGCTGCTGCCCAACCATGTCGGCGTGACTTCGCTGAACCAAAAGCCCGGTCGGGGTGACCTGCGGCCGTGGGGTGCGCCGCTCACGGTGGCCACGGTACCGGCGGGACGCAAGACCATCTACCGCATGGGGCGCCAAGTCGCCAGCGACACGCAATACTGGCTGACCTGGGCGACCGAGGTGCACGCGGTACTGGGACCAACCGCCAACGACACCGCCGAGCGCACCTATTTCACCGGTGCCGGTACCCCGAAGTGGACCAACACCACCATGGCACTGGCGTCCGCACCGTACCCGACTACGGCGCGTGAGCTGGGCGTGCCGTCGCCCGTGGTGCAGCCCTTGTTGAATGCCAGCGGGGGCGTTGGTACCCTAACGCACAACTTGGTGTATTGCTACACCTACGTGACCGACATTGGCGAAGAAAGCGCGCCCGGTCCGGTGTCGGCGCAGCTGGCGTGCAAGGTCGATGACGCGGTGGCCATCAGCAGCTTGGCCGCACCGCCGGCCGGCAATTACGGCATCAACCGGATTCGGATTTACCGCACCAGTGGGTCCGCCGATGACCTGAACTACTACTTCCTGCGCGAAATCAGCTCCACCCTGACCAGCAGCAGCGACGATGGCCGGGTGCTGGGGGAAGTGGCCCCCACCACCACCTGGCTGACACCACCGGCCGACCTCAAATTCCTCACTGGGATGTGGAACGGCATGCTGGCCGGTATCAGTGGGCGTTCGGTGCGGGTCTGTGAGGCCTATGTGCCGTATGCCTGGCCGATTGCCTACGAGGTACTGCCCTCCCAAAGCACGCCGGTGGCACTGGCCACCTATGGCCAAACGCTGGTGGTGCTGACCAATGGCAACCCGATGCTGGTCACCGGCGGCACGCCCGATGCGCTGGACGAAACCCCGGTGGCGTTCGAGCAGGCCTGCATTGCGCCATTGTCCACAGTGGGTTTGGGCCATGGGGTGGCGTGGGCCTCCCCTGACGGTTTGGCCTACGTGGGGCAGGGCGGTGCGCGCTTGCTGACCGAGGGCTTGCTGACGCGCGACGACTGGCAGGCCATGAACCCGAGCTCCATCGTGGGTTGCATGTACGAGCGGCGCTACTTTGGTTTCTTCACCGCCAATGCGCAGCGCCAAGGCTTTGTGCTGGACCCGCTCAACCCGCAGGGTATTTATTTTCTGAACTTCGGTGTCGATGCGCTGTATCTGGACGAGCTGCAGGACGCGCTGTATGTGCTGGACGGCACCCAGCTTCAGAAGTGGGACGCCGGCGCGCCCTTGAGCGCCACCTTCCGCACCAAGCTGGAGCGTCTGCCCCGGCCGGTGGCGTCCTTTTCCTGTGCCGAAGTCACCGCCGACGCCTACCCGCTGACCTTCAAGCTGTACGCCGATGGCGTCTTGAAACACAGCGTCAGTGTCACCAGTGCGGCGCCATTTCGCCTGCCTGCCGACTACTACGCGCAGACCTTCCAGATTGAACTGGTGACCAGCTACCCGGTGCAAGGGGTGGCGATGGCGCACAGCATGCAGGAGTTGGCCCAAACATGAGCGACGAACGCAAAGACCTACCGCCGGTCACCGCTGCCAATTTCTTGGAGAAGGTGCGCGAGGCCTTGAGCGTGTACCTGGGCAACCGGGGCAATGCGCTGGACCGGGGCGTGACCTTGCGCGACCTGATTGATGCCGGCATGGTGGTGCTGCGCCCGGGCTACCTCACCAACGGCGGCGGAAAACCGATTGCAGGCGCCACGGCGGCGCCGGGCGGCACAACTACCGGCGGCACGGTCTACGAGGCCGACCTGACACCGCCACCGACCCCGAGCAGCTTTGTCGTGTCGGCCGCCATCAGCCACGTCTTTGTCGGCCACGGCGCGCCGCTGTACACGCAGGGCCATGGCCACGCCAAAACGGTGGTGTACGGTGCCACTTGGCAGACCGGTTCCACCTACGCCAGCGGGGGCAGCACGCCGGTGTTCAGCGATGCGGTGGTGCTGACCGAATTCAGCGGTGTGGTGTTCGCCTACCCAAGCAACCCAGCTACCACCTGGCACCTATGGATTAAGTGGGTGACGGTCGATGGCGTGGCCTCCCTGACCCCAGCGGGCGGACTGCACGGCTTGGTGGTGACCACCGGCGCCGATGTGTCCCAGCTGCTGCAGGCCTTGACCGGGCAAATCACCAACACCCAGCTGGACGCGACCCTGACCAGCCGCATCAACCTGATCGACGCCGCGATTCAGACCGAGGCCACCACCCGGGCCAGTGAAACCGGCGCCCTGTTTGCCCAGTACACCGTCAAGATTGACGCGGCCGGCCTGGTGAGTGGTTTCGGTTTGGCCACCACCGCTAACCATGCTGCCCCGAGCAGCGCCTTTGGCGTGCGCGCCAACCAGTTCTATGTGGCGCCACCGGCCACAGCCTCCAGCACCGCGCCCACCGTCAACCTGTATGACGGCTATGTCTGGCTCGACACCAGCGTGGTGCCCAATGTGACGCGCTACCGCAGCGGCGCCGCCTGGGTGACGACACCACCCCTACTGCCTTTTGTCGTGCAAACCACCCCGACCACCATCAACGGCGTGGCAGTGCCGGCCGGGGTCTATGCCAATGACCTGTACGTGATGAATGGCACCATCACCAATGCCAAGATAGGCAACCTGGCGGTGGATGATGCCAAAGTTGCCAACTTGGCGGTGAGTAAATTGATTGCCGGCGCGATTGCGGTCGGCCAGTACATCCAAAGCACGAACTATGTCAGCGGCACCTTCGGCTGGCGCATCCATGCGGACGGCACGGCCGAGCTCTCGAATGCAGTGGTGCGCGGTACCGTGTACGCCAGCAATGGCAGCTTTACCGGCACGGTGACCATCAAGGACAACGCCGGCAACATCGTGCTGCAGTCGGGCGCCAGCGCCGCCGCTACCAACTTTTTGGGCAATGTCACCGGCTTGGTCAGTGGTACCGCCGCCGCCACGCTGGTCAGCACCGCCAATGCCGCCGCCAACAATGCTGGCATTGCGCTCAACGTGCTGGCCAACATCGTCAGCGATGCGGTGCTGGCGCGCGGTGAAAAGCCGGCGGTGCTGAAAGAATACAACGTGCTGTACAACGAGGCCAACGGCATCCTGAGCCAAGCGTCCAGCATGGGCTTGACCACCGAGGGCACCAACTACCTCAACGCCGTCAATGCCCTGAGCTCCTATCTGTCCGGCTTGACCCTGGTGTTTGACTTCACGGTCGATACCGCCATTGTGGCCACTGCCTTTCGTTCGGCCTTCGAGCTGGTCTATTCGACACGCCAGATTTTGCTCAACCGCATTGCCCTGTTCGCCACCTCGGTTTCGTCGTGGGCCGGGGTATCGGGCACCGGCAAGCCGCAGGACAACGCCACCGTGGGCGCCACCATTGGCACCAACCTGTCAGGCCAGATCACAGCGGCCAATGCCTCGACCTTCATTGCCAATGCGGCGATTGGGACCGCCCAAGTCGGCACCTTGTCGGCGGCCAATTTGACGGTGACAGCACTGTCCAACACCATCAACGGCAATGCCGTCAGCGGGCCAGCGGTGGTGATTGGTGCCAATACGATTCGGGTGTTTGATGCGAACAACGTGCAGCGCGTCAAGATTGGCTACCTGCTATGACGGCCGCCTACGGTTTGGAGATTCGCAAGGCCAACAATACGCTGCTGGCCACGCCCGACATTGCCGGCGGTGGTATCTACATTGGCCTGATTGCGCGCGCCAACGAGGCCTATGGCACGGTCAGCACCTACACCTTCCCGAACGTGCCCGGCGGTGGCTACCTGCGCCCGGTGATAGCGACCTTGGGTTACCACACCTACGTCACCGGCACCAATGGCTCCAACCAAGCCACCATCACGCTGACCTCAACCTGGGGTAATACCGGGCGTGTCGCCGCGACCAGCTACATCTTGGTGTTTGCCACGCTGATTACCGAGCCCAGCTACGGCCTGCAGATGGTGAACGATGTGGGTGAGCAGCTGTTTTCCACGCTGTACCCGGTACCGGAATACCTGGGGGGGATTGCCTATGGCGCACTGGGCTCTATCCCCTTGTCCTTCCTGCTGGGACAAACCGGCTGGTCCATGTACACCGCCAATGCGACCACCAACCTGGGTGCCGGGCGCAACCGCATCATTTTGTGGAATATTCCCTCCAGCGCCAACGCCTACTACCAAGGCACCAACTTTTTACCGGCCTCCGAGACTGGCGACTCGGTGGTGGTGCCGTATGTCTACGCTCCCACCGGCGCCACGGTGGTGTCGCCCCAGTGCTTCATTTTTGCGCTCGACGGCCTGCAGCCCAGCGCTGACAGCTACGGCTTTCGCATGTACAACGCGGCCGGCGGCCTGACCTTTGATGGCGGCCGAAATCACATGGTGGTCGGCGGCTTTGACAACAGCCTGACCTATCCGACCGCCATCAATACCGAGTACAGCTACACCCCCAGCATCATGGCGGGCAACTCCAAGGCGATGACGATTCCGTGCTTTGGTCTGGACAACATCCGGTACGCCGGTGGCTGGTTGTCCGACATGCACACCTGGGGCGTGCGCCGCAGTGGCAACACCCTGTACTCGCAAATCATCAAGATCACCCAAACCACCTCCAACTACGCCGGCACCACCAGCTTCGAGTACGGCAAGCGCGCCAACCCAATGCAGCTGTTTGTCGATGCGGTGGCGCTGGGGGGTACCAACTTTACCTAACGCGGAGCATCCCATGGCCTTATTGCAAAGCCTCCCAACCCCCAGCTGCGCCAGCGCCGGCTACCACCGTATCGTGCACGTTGAAATCAAGGCGCGCGAGCAGGTGCTGGTGCTGATGGTAGCGATGTACGTCAACCAAGCTGCGCGCGATGCCGACCGCCCGCTGTGGCACGAATACGTGACGGTGCCATTCGCGCAACTGGCCGTGCACCCGCTGGCGCCGCTGTACCAGTTGCTGACGACTGTGCCGGGGTCGCCGTTTCAGGGCGTCCCCGGGGATGGCGAGGCGCCGCCTGGCGGCTATCAACTGGCGCTGCTGCCTAGCAGCGTTCCATAACAAGGCGCTTTGACCATGAACTATTTTTTTGGCCAGTGCACCCTAGGTTTGAAAGCACACGACCTCACATCCCGAACCGGGTTGAGGTTGCTGAGTCTGATGCTGCAAACCGCTCCAGTGGGGCGACAGGAGTCAGTGGGGCTTTGGACTTGAACGACCCCAGAAAACCCTAAGCCGACTGCCAAATTTCCAGATATCGGTCATTCAAATTATCTGATTTGGTGATTTAACGTATAGCTAGCGTCCGGAT
>CAJASG010000433.1 GCA_903944555.1 uncultured beta proteobacterium | reverse complement strand
GGCGATGGACGAGTTTTTCAGCAAGTTCATGGACTCACTGGTCAGGGGCGGCAAGATGATGCGAAACGCCATCGGCAAAATGACGTAGCGGTAGGTTTGTGCGGTCGTAAACCCCATGGCCATGCCCGCCATGCGCTGGCCCTTGGGCAGCGCCTGAACCCCCGCGCGCACCTGCTCCGCGATGCGTGCCGAGGTGAAAAATCCCAGTGCAAAAACTACCAGCACAAAGCCGGACACCTGCTGGAACGCCGGGAACATCTTGGGCACTACAAAATACCAAAGAAAGACCTGCACCAACAAGGGGATGTTGCGAAACAGCTCGACCCAGGCATTGGCCAGCCGCACCAGCCAGGGGCTGTTGGGCAGGGTGCGCAGCGTTCCCATCAAGGCTCCCAGCGTCACCGCCACGACCCACGAGGTGCCGGCCACTGCCAGCGTCCAGCCCCATGCGTCAAACATCCAGGCAAGGTAAGTGCGCCCACCGCTGCCATCGTCATTCAGAAATACTTGCCAATCCCAGGTCATCGCGTTCTCCACAAAATTGATATTTTTCCACGCCTAAAAACAAACCCCGCCAAAGAAGCTCTCTGGCGGGGCGTCTTCAAGCCGTGATGCCCAATTACTTCTTGGCGTAATCTTCCATTGGCTTGTCATTTGGAGTGGCCCAGGCGGCCTTGATGCCGTCGCTGGCGGCCAGCCCTACCTTGGTGTTTTTCGGGGGAATGGCTTGCATGAACCACTTGTCGTACAGCTTGGCCAGCGCGCCGGACTTGGCCAGACCTGCAATGGTTTCATCGGCCAGTTTCTTGAATGCGGGGTCGTCCTTGCGCATCATGATGGCGATGGGTTCCACACTCAGCACTTCACCAACAATCTTGAAATCAGTTGGACTCTTTGAGTTGGCAATATTGCCGGCCAAAATGGAGCCATCCATCACAAAAGCGTCTGCCCGACCCGATTCAAGCAACAAGAAACTCTCGGCATGGTCCTTACCATAGACCTCCTTGAAGTCAATGCCGTTTGCGCGTTCGTTCTTGCGCAGGGTTTGAACCGAGGTGGTTCCGGTGGTGGTCGCTACATTCTTGCCATTCAGCTGCGCGATCCCTGAGATACCCGAGTTGGCTTTGACAGCCATGCGCACCTCTTCAACAAAAGTGGTCGAGGCAAAGGCCACATCTTTCTGGCGGGTGGCGTTGTTGGTGGTGGAGCCGCATTCAATGTCCACGGTGCCGTTTTGCACCAAGGGGATACGGTTTTGTGAGGTGACCGCCTGGTAGGTAATCGCTACTTTTTTGCCCACTGTCTTTTCGAGATTGGCCAAAATGGCCTGGCAGATTTCCACGTGGTAGCCGGTGTATTTTCCGTCACCCAGGGTGTAGGACAGTGCGCCAGAAGAATCACGCACCCCCATGGTGACCGCGCCCGAAGCTTTAACTTTTGCGATGGTGTCAGTGGACTGTGCGTTGGCTAGCGAGGTGATTGCCAATGTGACTGCCAGTGCAATAAATTGCTTTTTCATGAGATGACCTTTAACAATGGAAAGAGACGGTATTTTTAATGGAGCCACGTTGGGTGCAGGTTCTAGCTCCAACTAGCAAATTGCATGCCCACACCGTTGCCCAACGCGACTTGAATGCTAACGTATTGACTTTAATCTTGTTGTTGCGTTGACGGGCTAGGGTTTACCCAAGGAGTGCAATGCAAAAAATGCATAAGGTCAGGCATTTGATTTTTGGGTGCCAGGTCTCACCGGGGACAGTGCAGGGTTTGCGGTTTTGATAGCGTCCAGTATTGTTCTCCCGTTCACTGTCTCGCCCAGCGCGTTCGCAAACCCAAAAACACGGCAACCCCATGGCAAAAAATTCGGCGCATTATGCTTTCTGGCCCAAACGGCTTCCCCACGCCATCACCATTCCAGCCACGTCTTTGTGGGACAACCTTGAGACAAGCGCCCGGCGCTATCCACACAAAGCGGCGCTGGTGTTTTTTGGGCAGGTCCTGACGTACGTCGAGCTGCAACACAAAGCAGAGCGGCTGGCAGCCTATTTGCAGGAGCTGGGCGTTCAAAAGGGTGACCGCGTGGTGCTCAACATGCAAAACTGCCCGCAGTTGGTGATTGCCCACTTTGCCATCCTACGTGCCAATGCGGTGGTGGTGCCGGTTAACCCGATGAACCGCGCCGAGGAGCTCAAACACTACATCACCGACCCGGACGCCCGGGTGGCCATCACCACTGCTGACCTGGCGCTGGAGCTGGCACAGGCCCGCGACACCTTGGCGCCCGCGCAGCGCCTGGCGCATGTGGTGGTGACCCACTTCACCGATGCGTTTGACCCCCAAGCGGCAGGCGACCAGGCGCCACCGACCGCATGGACCGACTGGCTGCAGACACGCCACGCCATGCCGCAACTGCAGGGCGGCCAGGTGCATACGTGGGACGCCGCGATGGCCTTTGCAGGCCCGGTGCCCGAGCTCACAGTGGGGCCGGACGACCTGGCCTTGCTGCCTTACACCAGCGGCACCACCGGCCTGCCCAAGGGATGCATGCACCCGCATTCCACCATCATGCACAACGCCATTGCCAGCGGGTTGTGGGGCAATGGCACCTCGGAAAACGTCACGCTGATGGTGGTTCCCATGTTCCACATCACTGGCATGGTTAGCCTGATGCACACCAACATCGTGTGTGGTGCCACCATGGTCATCATGCCGCGCTGGGACCGCGAGCTGGCGGGGCGGTTGATCGCGCGCTGGCAGGTCACCCACTGGACCAACATCCCCACCATGGTGATTGACCTGATGGCCAGTCCGCAGTTTGACCAGTTCGATTTGTCCAGTCTGGTCTACATCGGCGGCGGCGGTGCGGCCATGCCGCAGGCGGTGGCGCAGCGGCTGTGGGAGCAGTTTGGCCTGCGTTATTGCGAGGGTTATGGCCTGACCGAAACCGCGGCCCCCTCGCACAGCAACCCGCCGGATGCCCCCAAGCAGCAGTGCCTGGGCATTCCCTTCATGGGCGTGGACGCCCGGGTGGTGGACCCCGACACTCTGGCAGAGCTGGCCCCGGGCGAGCAGGGCGAAATCATCCAGTGCGGCCCGCAAATTTTCCGTGGCTACTGGAAGCGGCCCGACGCCACGGCCGACGTGTTTGTAGAGATTGACGGCAAGCGCTTTTTACGCTCGGGGGATCTGGGCCATGTGGACGCGGATGGCTACTTCTTCCTGACCGACCGGATCAAGCGAATGATCAATGCATCGGGCTTCAAGGTCTGGCCGGCCGAGGTCGAGGCGTTGATGTTCCGCCACCCGGCGGTGCAAGAGGCCTGCATCATTTCGACCAAAGACAGCTACCGCGGTGAATCGGTCAAGGCAGTCATCGTTTTGCGCCCCACCCACAAGGGATTGGTGAGCGAGCAGGACATGATTGCCTGGTGCCGCGAGAATATGGCGGTGTACAAAGTGCCCCGAACGGTGCAGTTTGTCGATAGCCTGCCCAAGAGTGGCGCTGGCAAGGTCATGTGGCGCAAGCTGCAAGACCTGGAAAGCCAGGGCACCTAGTTTTCAAAATACAAGGAATGCACATGATGGATGCTGGTTTGCCCACGGGCGCCCCTG
>CAJASG010000432.1 GCA_903944555.1 uncultured beta proteobacterium | reverse complement strand
GATCTGGAGTCTGGGCGGCCAACTGGTGCAACCTCTGTTTAATCCCGGACTGCGAGCCAACACCAAGGCTCTTGAGGCCGGTCTGGATGCCGCGAAGGCCAACTATCAACAAACTGTGTTGCAGTCGCTGCGCAACGTGGCCGATGTACTTCGCACGATTGAAAGCGACGCGCTGGTGCAGCAGTCTCTGGAAAGCGCCAATGCGACGGCAATAAAAGCACTCAAACTGGTTGAACGGCAATATGCATTGGGTTCTGCAAGTTATTTGCAGTTACTTTTGTCGCAACAACAAGCTCAGCAAGCCCATATAAATACTTTGGAAGTACGAGCACGACGGCTATCGAATACGGTCACCCTCTACCAGGCCATGGGTGGCGGTGCATTGCCCGCCTTCTAAGTAAAAATCGATGTTCATGATTGCTTTCAGTAAATGCAGTTGTGTTGAGTGAATCTTTTCCATTGTGGAAAACTGCAGTAACAGTGTTCATGTGCGAACGTGATATTTAGCATGATTCAAGGTGGGAAACTGAATGACATCTTTTGGTCAAGGGCAGCCACTCAAGCCGTCAGGCGTCTTTCATTGGCATGCACCGCTCTTAGGCGCTATTTTTTAGCTCGAATGTAGGCATCCATGCCGCCATGCAGAATGCGCACATTCTCGTAGCCTGCAATCCGAAGTGCCATCGCCACCTGACCCGAGAATGACCCCGTGTTGCAATAAGCCAGCACGGTTCTATCCTTGGGTAATTTGGCACGTTCCGCAAACACGCGGCGCCACTCGATGTTGACCGCGCCGGGGATGTGCTGCTTTGCATATTGCCCGGCATCGCGCACATCCAGCACATAGAACTTCTTCCAGTCTTCGGGCGCAAGCTGCTCCACAGCAATGGTGCCGCTGTTGTAGTCCGCGAACTCGAAGTAAGTCTCCAAAGCCTCCGTCGTGGGCTTGTCAATTTGGGCAAGAACGGTGCTGGGCGACAAAAGTGCCGTCGCGACAAATGCAGCCGCCATCGCGGAATATTTAAATGATTTGACAAGGGAAGTTGGTTGCATGCGGTGCCTCCTTAGTTTTGATGTTGGCGAACAAATCGCCTTACTTGGCTTTGATGCTTTCTTTCAATGCTTCGAAGCTGCTGTGGACCTTGGGGCTCAGCAATAAGCCGGTTTTATCCTGCCGGGTAACCCCTTCAACCTCAAATCGGTCGGCCAACTCGGTGTACGAAATCATGCCGTTGAGCTTTCCACCACTCTGCGCGATGTTCTCGCCGCCGTACCACACGATGGGTGCCTTGGTGCCCGCCGGCATGAAGGAAACCGGGTAGATCAGAATGGGTATCTTGAACGTGTTCGCCAATTCGGCGGCGACCTGAATATTGTTGTTGCAGCGCAAGCCGGGCGGGTCGTTACTCACCAGAGTAAGCACTTTTTGACCATTGATTTCCAGGGGGCCGGGTGCGTTTTGTGCCAAGGCTGGCGTGACCAGCATGAGCGAAAGCTGCAGCGCGGCGATGACGTGGGCTGGTTTCAACATGGAGATGACTTTTTAGGTAGTTGAGAAATTGCACAAAGAAATGAAATTCAGAACGCAATGACTTTGTCGCTGTCCACCACCCAGTCAGCCAGAGCTTGCATGGTGGACTGCTCTGCCCCCTCAAAATAGGGCTCGTTTTTATAAATTCCACAGCGCGCCATGCAGGTGCCGCAGACTTTGACCGTCGCGCCACGCGCAATCAGTGCCTTCAGCATCCCGGTCAAATCCTGGTCGTAGCCAGCGGGTGGGCGACAGGCATCGCGCGCCAGATCAACGGCGTCATTCATCAGGAAAAGACGCACCTCGCTGCCACCATCCAGCAGCTTGCCCGCCAAACGCAAAGCGTTCCAGGCCACGTCGGTGCCGTCATAAGGTTCGTGATTGAAAATTAACAAGGTCTTCATCCATATTCTCCAGTGGTGGGACTAACGCTTGGCAAGAAGGCCAAAGTGAAAAGGACAAGAAGTTTGGAGGTCAACCTCCTCAATGCTGTGAAACCCGGCCTCGGTCATCCATGCGCGGCACTGCGCCGGTGTGGGGCGGATGGATAGAGACGGGCCGCGTGGCGTTGGAATGTCACTGCGCCAGTGCATCACCGAGAGTTCCCCGCCCGCCTGCAAGACGCGATGGGCTTCTTGCAGCAAGGCGACCGGTTGCTCAAGATGCAGCAGATTAAAGATCATCGCGTGCTGCTGGGTACCGGTACTCAACCCCGAACCGTGCCCGACAAAGTCCCTCAGTTCTGCCCGAATATGCGGCATCGCAAGTGCTTGTGCCTTTTGTTTGACCGTGGCAACCATCTCCGGATCAATATCCAGGGCGGTCACGATGCCACGGTTACGCCGGGCCGCTGCCAGGGTGAACGTGCCATAGCCGCAGCCAAATTCAACCACGTTGCCCGACTCTGCCGTTGACCCCAGCATCGTCTCAATCACCGCCTCGGTGTTAAAGAAGCTCGCCCAGTACGCCTCCTGCGGCATGCCACTTTCACGTCCCTTCATGATGCCTCCGGCTGCGGTGATGGACTACTCGACAACTCAATTGGCAGTCCTGCGGCCTGCCATTCATGAATGCCATCGCTGATCTTGCGCACCCGGTAACCCTTGGAACCAAGCAGCACCACGGCCTCATCCGACAGCAAACAAAAGGGGCCACGGCAATAGGCGATGATTTCTTTGTCTAGCGGCAGCTCCTGAAGCCGCTTCTCAAGTTCAGCCATGGGCATTGAGCGTGCGAAAGGCAAGTGAGCTGCCTCGAACTCGGCCAGCGGTCGAACATCAATGACGACCACCTCCCCACTGCGGGCTTGCGCCAGCAGTGCATCACGGCTGACGGCGGTTAACTTGCCGGGATCGCTCACCATTTGATCGAGCGCCATCTTCAGCTCCAGCAAATGCTCCTCGGCCACCTGGCGCAAGCTGATCAACAAGCTGGCCACATCACTGCCGGTCAAGCGGTAAATCACATATTTGCCATCACGCCTAAACGTAACCAAGCGTGCCTCTTTGAGCGCTCGAAGGTGAGCGCTGGTGAGTTTGACGCTGACGCCAAGCTCAACAGCCAGCAATTCGACGGCTTTTTCGCCCTGCGCCAGCAACTCCAGTAACTCCAGGCGCTTGGGGCTGGAGACAGCTTTGCCGATACGGGCAACTTGCTCATACAGGGTATTTTTTAAAGTTCTATTTTTCACACGTTCATTCTAAAGAGTGTTTGAATGTATTGGCAAGTTTCACCACTGAGCTGGACCTCCCTTGCCCGTTCGTCGTGACCGTCGGCTTACGCTGCTGACCCGACCTACAGGTTGATTCCGCGAGCACCCGCTCTGGGCCTGCTGGAGTCAGTGGTGATGGAGTTAGCGTTTCAAATTGTCGGATTGAACCGCAATCGTTGTGAGCGCGATTTAAGCTGCCGGCGGACTTGCATCGAATAGGAAGAAACCCGCAACTTCTCGCTGGTTCCCCGCGTCCGGGCACCCAGCTGTGCCCCGTTGACTCCGATCCGATGCCATTCAAACTGCCAGCACACACCCATCTGGAGTTGTCTATGGCTACGCACAGCAATACCTCAGCGGCTGATACACAGCTCACCCCACAACAAGAATCCTTTGCCACTGGCCTGGCCTTGGGCCTGTCGCAGGCCGAAGCCTACCGTCGTGCCTACCCGAAGTCCGTCACTTGGAAGGACAGCACCATCTGGCCGCAAGCCTCCAAACTGGCCGCAACCTACAAGGTTTGCACAAGGGTTGACGAATTGAAGTCAGCCGCCGCCAAAGCCAACGGGCTCACAGTGGAACTGGCGCTGCGGGAAGCCGCCCGCCTAGCATTCTTTGACATTCGTAAGCTGCTCGACGCCAACGGGCGCCCAATTCCCCTGCACGAACTGGACGACGACACCGCAGCGGCCATCCAAGGGCTGGAGCTGGCAGTGGAGAAGTCGGGCAAGGGCGAGGAAACCGTATTGACCGAAGTGCGGCGCTACAAGATGGTGGACAAGAATGCCGCGCTGGAGCGGGTGTTCAAGCACCTGAACCTGTACGCCAATGAGCATGAGAGTGCCAGTCCATTGAAGGCCATGGCCGATCTGTTGAAGCTGGTGCAGGGCTCCAAGCTGCCTATCTCGACGGCGCGCCAATGAGCGAGGTGGACACCCGGCAAGCGCTGCGCCCGGGTCTTTTGAAATAGCCTGTGGTGGTGCCATTGGATGGGATTGGCTGGCTTTCAAGGGGCGGGCGTGAATCCGTCACAGCGTTGAAGCAGGTGCACCAGATCACCGGGTAAGCCTGCATCCCGCGACTGGATGGCGATACCGGCCCGCTGCCAATTGCCACAGCGCCACGATTTCGCATAGCCTGCCAAGTGGCTGCACTCCAAGCAAATGCGCCTGTCGTCCTTGTCACGGTCACGGATCACCAGCTTGTCTGCCAGCGATTCGGCCATGTCCAGCGCCGCGCCTTTGTCGGTGAATCTGGCCAGTCGTGCGGTGAAGGTGTCAATCGCGCGCCCGGTCATGGCTGCGCTGTAGGGGTAGCACCAGCGATCAGGGTTGGCATCGGGGGCGTTTGCTGCCGCTGGGTCACCCCCCGCTTTCTGCACGGGTGCCAATATGGGGGCTACAAAACCTACGAAACCCCCTGATTCAGTTGCTTGGATAGGTTTTGTAGGTTCTGTAGCCTCGACTTTGGGGGCTGTCTCGATTTTCTTGAGTCGTGTCAGCCAGTTCATGCCGCACCCCTTGCCCGTGGGTTGATGGTGTAACGGTCGCTGGGTCGGCCCCCTGACGCGCCCCCGAGCACCACGTCCCGGCGTAACCAGTCGTAATCAGCCAGCACGTCTGCTGCTTTGCGCACTGCGTCCGGTGTACCCAGCCCGGCCCAATGTTTCAAAGCGATCTGCCGTGGCGTGAAGCTATCGAGAATCACGCCATCACGATCCACCAACTTGCCTGCCTTGATCCTTGATAGCAGCGTGGCCGCGTCCGTGGTTTCAGGCATCACCGCTGCCGCATACAGCCGGTTGGCATGGCTGCGCAAGTAGTCGCCCATTGCCAGCGCCCGCAGTAGTTCGCCCTCATGGATCACGCCGTCACTGTCCGGGGTGTCGATCAAGGCAAACACCAGCGCCAGCGCCGGGATCAGCTTGCGGTACTTGGACAAGTGCGACACCATGGCCGGGTGCAGGTCATCCCCGCGTAGCTCGATCTCAAAGGGAACCAGCCATTCCACAAACAAGGCTTGCGCCGCATCGTCAAAGCGCCAGACAACCGGCTCTGAATCGTTGGCCGGTTGCAGTGCTGCCAGTCGCTCGAACACGGCCCATGCAGTTTGCTTTGCCGGGGTGTCTGGCCATTGGTCGACGTGTACAAATTCGCCCGCATTGTCTGGCCATACGGTCAAGCCAAAACGCTGCAACAAACCATCGTCTGCACTGCCGCCCGCCACCGCGCCGCGTACATATTCCTGAATGCGCCCCGGCTGGATGCCGCCGATCATCGCCAGACAAACACGGGGGATATGCACGGTGCCGCGTCCAATGCGGTCAAAGGTGTAGCCCTGATTGCCGTCATAGCTTTGCAGCATGAAAGCCCGCGCCCCTTCCTGCCCCGGCTTGTCTAGGCCGGTGAGCAGCCCGTAAAGCTCATCCCGATAGGACAAGGTGCCCCACGGGTTTTGCTGCATCAATTCGCCCAGCTTCTCTACCGTGGCGTCGTTGACAATAAAGCGCCGTGCCGTGGGTTCTTCCGGGGTGTCTACCGGCTGCAAGAGTGCCCGCGCCCCGGCTGGGTCCTTGCCCGCAATGCCTTTGGCCTTCTTTTCGTTCGCGTCGTCCTGCATGGCTGTCACCTTGCAGTCCAGCGCCCAGGCTTCATGCGCGGCTTGGTGTAGCTCGGTTTCATTGGCTTGGAGTCGATTTAAAGGCCGCAAGGCTTCACCCAGCGCCGGGGACTTCTTGACTCCCGGCCTGCCGATCACCGCGCCCCATAGATTCGGTACCACTTGCCAGTCGTCTTTGGCTTTGGGCTGGATCACCGCACGGGCACCGATCAGGCTCGACAAGGCCACCAGCGCCGCCACTGCGGGGAAGTCCGGTGGGCATTGCATACGGTGGGCAATGTCCATCACCCATGCACGCAAAGCCACGGGCAATAGCTCTGCATCAAAGGGATCAACCGGGGGGAGTGCGTTGGGTAGTGGGGTCGGTTCTGGCCATAGATCAATCCGGCCTTTAGCCCCCGTATCACTTGCGGGAACAGCTACCGGATGGATAGCTGCATCCATGCACGCCTTCACCGCGCCATCACCGGCGATCTGGTGCAAGTCGTTGAAGTCGGTCGCCTTGTCTGGCCGGTCTGCACCGAATGCGGGGACTGCCAGTAACCCGCCCACCGCAAGTGCCGCTGCTGTGGCTTTGGTCAATCCGGGGTTGCCGTCGGACAGGTGGTCATCGTCGGCTGCAATGATGATTTTCAGTGCCGGGGACTTGACGTTTAAGGCCAGTGCCGCTGCACACAAATTGCCAGCATCAAAGGCGACAGCCACAGCATCCCCCGTGCATTGCGCCAGACTTGCGCCGGTGGCAAAGCCTTCGCAAATGATGATCTGGCCTTTGGGCGACCCCATGGCAAAGTAACAACCTTGTTTTTCGCCACCGGTCAGCGGGCGCTTCACTCCGTCTTCGGTGATGAATTGCAGGCTGCGCAGTTGCCGCGCTGCATTGCGCATGGGTATCACCAGCAAAGCCCCGTGCAATTGCGGTGACAGCCGATTGCACAGCCGATGGGCATCTATTGCCTGGATCAGCCGCGTCCCATTGGGGTGGATGCCCTTCGCTGTCAAATAGCCGTGACCAGTCTCTACCGGCTGTGCGGCATCCCAAATGGCTTGTGCCATGTCTGCGGCGGCGTCGTGGTCTGCCCGCCGCTGTGCTTCGCGCTGCATCTGCACGGCCTTTTGCTGCGCGCGCTGGGTGTCGCGTTCTGCCTGCGTCAGGGTGGTGTCGGACTTGGCACACCAGTGGCAAACCGCATCACTGCCGTTCATGTCCCAGCTTCCTGCCTGCCCCCATGGGACGCCATCCAGGTGCAGGAAGTACCAGCCGTTTTTATGCGTGGGTTTGTTGTCGGTGCTGTAGCGGTGCAACTGACCGTCACCGTGAATGGTGTCCGGCAGGGGCAGTCCTATGCTCACCATGGCTTGTCGGAATGGGGCGATGGCATCCATTACAGCGGCCCTCCCACTTGATCCAAAAAGCGCCGAGCCGCGTCAATGGTGGACAGGTGTCGCACCCGCCCCAAGCGGGCCGCCCAATAGGTCACGGTGCCGTCTTGGGGGTCACTGCGGTGCAGAGTGTGGCCCGCCAGTGCGAAGCCCGCTGCCAGCGTGTTGAAGGCTTTGCCGTCGCCGTCTGTCGTGGGGCATTTGCCACTGTTGGCGTCAGTGGACCGCCCTTTGGAGTCGCCAGCTCCGGGGGCTTTTTCATGGGTGGTGTGGGTCATGGCCTTTACTCCTGGTTGCGACAGGTCTTGGCGCAGGCGGCGTGGCCAATCAGGTTCAGCAGGATGTCTTCGGTTTCGGTCTCCGTCATGCGATCCAACTCCTTCACGTAGAGAAATACGGCGACGGCCTCGTCCCTGTTTTGGGGGCGAATGTGGGCAAGCCTGCGATAGGTGAAGCACTCGCGTGCATAGGCTTGCGGCCCTGGGTCACCTGGATAACTGCCAACGGCCTCGCGCAGGGTGTAGAGGTCGTGCCAGTAGGCCAACTCAACCAGGCAGTCGCTCAAGGTGTGGGGCACCAAGTCAGGTCGGGCCATGAACCGCGCGTCCACCTGTTTCTCGTTAAAGTCGCCCAAGTCCTTTGGGCGCTTTAGCCCGGCCATCGCTTCCATGCAAAACTGTTCCGCCGGTGTGTCGCTATACAGGTTGTCGATGCTGCCAAAGCGGGCCATTGCTTCATGCTGGCGGGTCAATGTGTTGATCGAATCTTGCGCCAGCGACTCCAGGTCAGCGAAGCCAATGGTGTCAAAGGCCGCCATAAAATTGCCAGGATTCTTGGCGACCAGGTAATCGCGGTAGCGCGCCTCTAGCTCCTTGAGTGGCGTCTTGAGCCGCTTCGCAGCCAGCAGGGCCTTCGCGATGAATTCGCTCTGTCCAGTCTTGATGACTTCGCGCAGCCACAGTAGCACGTCGATTTCGTCGTTGCCAGTGACCACCTTTTTGGGGGGCAACTCAAGTTCGACCAGTGCGGTGGACTGGCCTGTTGGAATCGGTGGCAGGCTGAACAGTTTGCGCAGGGCGTGGTTGGGCGCGTTGCGCAGGTCATGGTGGCGGTTGCTGGCAATCGCGTTGCTTGCCTGCTCTGCACAATGGGCTGAGGTGTGGGTAACGCGCTTCATGCTGTCACCCCGGCCAATGCCTTGACGGTTGCGGTTGGCCAGGCCAGCAGGCCACCAATGCGGATCGGACGCAGTGGACCGTTTTCAAGGCAGGCCCATGCCCGCAAAGTCTGCGGGCGGCGGTTCAGGTAGAACGCGGCTTCCGCGGTTTTAAGGTTGGGGCGGGTGACTTGTTCAAGCGGCTGGTATTGCGCGGTGAACTGTTGCGGGGCAAGTGCCCCGCGCATTGTTGGGATGCTTGAATGGGTGTCGGCGGTCATGGTGGTTGTCCTCCCCCTGCCACTAACAAAACTAACCCGGCAGGGCTGGACATACCATTTGCGGGGCAAGGGTTGCCCTCAAAGCGCAGAAATCACGCGGCAACCCGCATGGATACTAGGTTTGGCAGGGCAAAGGTTGCCCCGGTTTTCCTTGCCCTATTTGCCCCGCCCTGTTTGCGTTGATAGCTGTTTGCCTTGGGCGCTTGAAATACCGTTCAATGCATGGCGCTTGATGTATGCGCCAGACAGTGGTTTACCGTCGGCACCCACAATGCCAGCGGCCCTAAATTCTTTGGCAATTTCGTCAGCAATATGTTCTTGGCTTGGGTAAAGGTCTTGTGCACGCTGGCGACCAATGATTGCAACGGCGCGCGCGCGGGCCTGGGGCATCCATGTTTCGCGGCCTACATCCACCACTAGGGACACAGGCGTTGTCGGGCTCTTGTCTGGTGGGGCTTGCAGCAACTGCTGGACCATCGCTTTGAGCCAAGCTTCAGACTCGGCTTGCGCTTGCGCGGTTGCCGCGTCCAGCTTGGATTTGAGTTCAGCCGTCGACGCTTCAGCACGGCTGCGCCTTGACTTTGAATCATCAGTGCCGGGGATGGCATCCGCAACACCTTCACGCGCATTGGCCTTCTGGTTTGCTTCGCGGTACGCTTTGCGCAGGCGGTCCACGTCACCTTGGCGCACCAGCGGTTGGTCGCCTACGATTCTTTGCGCGTCCCGGTAAGCCTTGAAGGCTTGCACAATTGCAGTGCGGGCTCTGGAATCCGGGTCCATCGCTTTGAGCTTATCCGGGTCTGGCCCATCGTTCCAATCGCCATAAAAATCGGCCACCAGCGCGCCGACTCCTGCGAGCATGAACGCCGCCAATTCCACAGCCGTGAATGGGAAGGGTAGCATCGGGGTATCGGCCGCCTCCGGCGCGCCTGGCTCACCTTGAAGCAAACGCGCTGGCCTCCAGCGCAGCAGATCGGTTTCTGCCTGCATGCTCAGGTCCCGATGAACCTTTGGCCACACGCCGCGTTTGTCGAGCGCGGTGTAGCGGTCAACACCACCGGGCGTCAGGATTTCCTTCGCGTGTTTGCGTTTGAATGTCAGAACCATCCCAGCAGGACTCCCGTGCAACTCCCAATCGAGACGCCCAGCAGGTCAGGGGAGGACTGACTCTTGAACCCGGTCTCGACGTGGGCTTAGCGGGGCACACCCTGGTTGGGTGGCGTCAGGCAATGCGTGTGTCAAGCGGCCGGAATTTCTGCACCAGGGTAAATATGCATCCCATCGTAGTTTTACAAAACTGGCTTGGCGTTGCGAATCCATAACCCATGTGCAGAAAAATGCGATCCTTAGTTGATGGTTGGTTAGAAAACCACTTCCAGGCGCAAGCTTGTCCTCTGCGCAACGGTCCAAACCTGTCGTGATGTCCGGGTGCACACCGCGTGTCGGTGGATTTCGTGGGAGGCGCCAGTACGGGCGGGCGCTGCGCTCATTCTTCGGGAGCCTGGCTGAGTTGAAATAATTCAAGCGTGCGTACGCACCCAGCTTTTCAGCGCATCATTGATGCGCGTCTGCCAGCCGTCGCCGGATGCCTTGAATTTCTCCAAGATTTCCACATCCAGGCGCAAAGTAACTTGCGCCTTGGTGCCACTGCCTAACGGGCGCCCGCGGCGCAACTGCTTGAATTCGGCAGTGCCCAGTTCATAGGTGTCAGGGTCCTGAGCGATACCGGCATTGATGGTCGCATCTTCCTCGGGCGTGTTCATGCGAATCTTGCGACCGTTACTGAGCGTCTGATATTTGGCTTGCATAACTTGCTATCTCTCGGTTGTTGGCTTTTCTCAAACTAATAACGCGCCGCTCTGTGGGTGCATCGGCGGGGCGGTCCACGAACACCAGGCAATACAAACGGTCATCGGACATCGCGTAACCGATTTGCCGTGGCTCACCGTATTCGCGCCGGGTATCGGGCTTGCATTCCAGCGTGTCCCAGTCCAACTCTTCAGCCATCCCCAGCGACACGCCATGCTTGGCTTGATTACTCGCATCTTTGTGTGGGTCAAATGTCAACTTCATTGGTTATTGTAGTTACGTTTATTTAGGTTGCAACGATTTTTTGTAGCTATAAAATATCAACCGGCAACCATCCGCAGCGCAGCGGGCACGGCCTTCGTATCAAACACGATCCCGGCCTCCTTCAAAATATGTGCCTCAATCAGGGCCAGGTATGGCCGTAGAGCATCAATAGAACGCGGCCGGTAACCTTCTGCGATTGAATCCGGTGAATGCCCCATAAATTGGGCGATAGCTCCAGCAGGAGCCCCTGCCGCTTCACCCAGCAGCGAGAACGAACGGCGCAGTCCGTGAATGGTCAGCTTGACAACGCCAGCGTGCTTGTTCACCTTGGCTAAGTTGGATCGCGGCTCCACAATGTGCCCACTGGCAGACTTGGCGGCGAACACATACGGATTCACAATGCCATCTAGGTTAGCAACCCGCGGCAGCGTCACCAGCATTTGCGCCAGATACGGCGACAACGGAATAATCCGCGTGGCGTTCACCTTGTCAGCCAGGGTCAAGCGGTTCCATCTGAAATCCACATCATCCCAGCGCAGCCCCGCCATTTCCTCCCGACGCGCACCCGTCAGCACCAACGCCTTTAGGTAGGTGGCAATGGTCCGATTCCCAAGCATCTCAACACCAGCGAACCAACCCTCCAGCTGTGCGGCCTCAAGGCAGTCGGTGCGCTTATTGGCCTTGGTGCTGGGCAAGGAGTCCAGAATTGCAGGGGCACTGCCGGCAGCCCGGTTCACAAGCTTGCGGTATTCAGGTTTGCTTGCAGCCCAGCGCAGGAACCCACGAAACATCATCAAGGCGCGAGCGGCATAGTCGGCCCCCTGCTTGGCCTCCCGGTCGTGCCACGCCTTGAGCGTGTCCTCGTTGATTTGGTTCAACGGCATCGCCATGAGTGGGTAGAGCGGCCCCACTCGCGTCGCGCCCTTCCCGCGCACCTTTTTTACGCCACCGGGCGAGGACATCAGAAGGATGTCAGCACGGTAGCGTGGCTTCCACGCGGCGCGGCGTTTGGGCTTGCCCTCTTCCATGTACTGTGGCCACAAGTCACCCACGGTCAGGGCTTGAGCCTTGCCAGCTTCCGCCTTCGCGGCTTTGTCGGCTTGCTGCTGGCGCTCCACCTCACGCGGGTCGGTGCCAGCGTCCAACGTGACGCGCAGACGGTTTGCCTCAGTGCGGGCAGCGTCAATGGTCCAAGCGCGAACATCGCCGATGGTGCGACGAATGGTTTGGCGGTTCAGCTTGGCCTCAAAAACGTAAGCCTTTAGTCCGCCGGGGTTCTTGGCACTGGCGGCGGTCGCACGCACGCGCAGGCCGGGCGCTTTTGTGTCGCGCAGGAATACCTGCGCCTTGCCAACCGGGCAGGTGAAGCGGTCGATTAGGCCTGCTGTCAGGTCTCGCGCTGCGCTTAAATCGGGTGAATCGGACTTCTTTGGTCTTGCCATCTTGCAACCCTCTCATTAAATCCATGTAGCCACCATGTAGCCACCATGT
>CAJASG010000431.1 GCA_903944555.1 uncultured beta proteobacterium | reverse complement strand
GCCACCGAGAAATGGAGCATCTTCCCGATGCAACGCCACGTCACCTTCACCCGCGATGTGGAAATCTCCCCCAAGGGCAAGGTCTATGTCACCAGCGCCTCGTTCCCCAGCTGGCACATTGAAGATGCGCAGCCCACGCTGATGGAAATCACCCCATGACCCGGTTCTACCTGTCGTGCCTGCTGGCCTTCACCGGTGGGCACATGGTGAACTACACGGTGATCCTGTACCTGCAGGAAAAGGTAGGGTCGGACCTGTTGTCGGGCATTGGCTTTGGCCTGTCGTTCGGCAGCTCCATCATTTTTGGCTGGTTCGCGGGCGTGCTGTGTGACCGTATTTCACCCACACGGGTGATCCATGCAGCCCAAGCGCTGTTTCTGCTGAGCCTGGCGGGCCTGTGGTGGACCGACGCAGGCGCCACCGACCAAACCCGCGTGGTGGGGACCTTGTTTTCGGCCTTTTTGGGCGGGCTGGCATGGTCGTTTGTCGGCCCGGCACGTTTGGCAACCCTGGGGCAAATCGCACCCCCAGCCAAACTCAAACCCGCCACCATCATCTTTAACCTGCAAGTGCTACTAGGCTTTGGCCTGGCACCACTCATCATTGGTTTGGTGCGCAGCCGCTACGGCTGGCCTGCGGTGTTTGCTACCGGCATGGGGCTGTTTGCCGCATCGTCGCTCCTGCTACTGGGCACACATACCCGTGGCAGTGACCGGCCCAGCCTGGGTGTCACCAAGGAGCTGGCGGAAGGCTTTGCGGCAGTGCGCGCCAACCCCTTGCTGACCCAACTGATCCTGGCGGCCATCGTTGCCTACGCCATGACCGGGCCCATGCAAATTCTGCTGCCCAAGCTGGCGCGCGAGGTGCTGGGCTTGTCCGAGCTGCAACGCGGCGGCTACCTGGGACTGATGGCGCTGACCTTGATTGCCGGGGGCGTGTCCGCCCTGCTGCTGGGCAAGCACCTGCACCATGGCGCAGCCATCTTCGCGGGCACCATTGACCGCCAGCCTGCTGTTTGCATCGCTGAGTTACTGGACCAGCGCATCCGTCTCCAGCATGGCGCTGGGCGGCATGGGCTTGCTGGGCGGCATGGTGATCAGTTTTGTCATTGCCGGCATTCAAGGCCAGGCACCGGAGGCGATGCGTGGACGCATCATGGGCATCTACTCGATCATTTCGCAAGTGGTTCCGGCCGCATCCGGCGTGGCTGCGGGTGCTTTGGTGCGATCCACCGGTGTCACCAGTGCGATTTTGATGGCCGGCCTGGGCTTGGCACTGATCGCCTTGCTCGCCACCATGCTGATGCCGAAACTGCGCCGCATGCCCGCGTGATGGACCGACTTTAAAGTGCTACGGTGCGCTACTTAGACGTCAGTGGCAGGCGTTTCAGGATACGGGCATATTCCCCAGTGCGCCGGATCTCTGCCAAGCCGCGATTGAAGTCATTCAAAATTACCGTGGAATTGGGTCTGTTGCGCGCAATTCCGATATGCAACGGCATGGTCTGCAGGCCAGGTTCTCGCCACATCAGATTGGCGTTTCCTGTCGGCCACTCCTGACCGACCAAGTACTGGGCCAATGCCTTATCGACCAACACCAGGTCCAGCCGCCCCTTGTCCAACTTGCGCAGGTTGGACACGTCATTCACCGCCAATTCGGTCTTCAATCCCGCAGCATCAAACGCAGTTGGGTTGGCATAGCCACGCACCGCTCCAATGGAGCGGGTTCGCAGGTTCTGCAACGACGCTACATCCAGCGGCAGACTGGCGCGACCATAGAAGCCAACGTGCGTATCAACGACCGGGGCGGACAGCGCCAAAAAGTGCTCCCGGTCTGCTTTGTACCAAACGGCGACAACACCGTCGTACTTGCCGCGTTCCACTTCAAGCATCAACCTGGCCCACGGAAGAAAAACGAGTGTGATGTCATACCCCGCCGCCTTAAAGGCAGCGCGGGTCAAGGCCGTCAGGGTTCCGCCTTCTGGCAAGGCGCTGGAAAAGTAGGGTGGGTAGTCGGTCGAAGCGAGCTGCAACTGCTGCTCTGCGCGGACCAAGGGCATAGTCAGCAAAAGAACCAGGCAAATGAGCAGGCGATCAAACATTGCCGCAGTCTACGCCAATGTTCTTGCACCCTGGAGGACGATGTTTTCATCCTGGCCCAAGGGCTCCAGCGTTTGCAACTGGTGATCCAGCACCTCCAGCGTGGCTTCCGAGGCGTCGCACCCTTGTGCGCTGCGCGCCAGAATGCGCTCGCGCAACTGTGCGGGCGTGGCCTGCGGTGCAAGGATGCTAAACGCCACGCCAAGGTTGCTGGCCAGCGTACGAAAAGCATCGCGGTCAGCGCGTTTCAAAAAGGCCGCATCCACCACCACCGACCACTCAGCGCGCAGCAACAGTTCCGCCAGCTCGCGCAGCCTGGCGTACGTCTGCAAGTGGGCGTCGGTCGCGTAGATGCCGGCGTTGGTGGCGGAGCCGCTGTGCTCCGTGGGGGCTAGACCATGCAGGCGCTTGCGCTCCACATCCGAGCGCAAGCGCAACGTGGATGCTCGCAAGTCTCCCATTAACAAGGTATTGGAGGCAACCGTTTTGCCACAGCCCGACAAACCGTGGGTAATCACCAACTGTGCCGGCGGTGGGGCCATCAGGCGTTCGGCGAGTGCAATATGCGCCGCCACCTCGCCATCGTCCCCGTGCGTCTGGTTAGAGCGGATGGCGGCCACCTTGGCACGTACCAGTGCCCGGTACACCGCATAAAACCGCAACAAGGGCGCCGCTGCGTAGTCACCGCTGCGGCTCCAGACCTCATTCACGAACCAGCTGGCCAACCCCGGCTGCTCATGCGCCAGCAGGTCGACATAGGTGAAGGCAATTTCACTGACCACATCGCTCCAACGCAGGTCTTCGTTGAATTCGATGCAGTCAAACATGCGCACATGGTCACCGATCAGCACCATGTTGGCCAAGTGCAAATCACCATGGCACTCGCGCACATGGCCGGCGCGCTTGCGGGCCTCCATCAACGGGGCGAGATGCTGGAATTGGGTTTCGGTCCAAGCTTCCAAAGCCGCCAAACGGGTTTGCAGCGGCTCACCGGGCATCAGGCGTCGCAAATCTGCAAAATTGTCCCGTGCCGGGGCAAGGACTTCACTGGCCGCCCCAAAGCGCGATGCCGGTAGTGCCACGGCTGCCGCAGCGTGAAAGGACACCAAGGTGTCGGCCAAGTCCGACAAATGCGCAGTCGCCAACTCGCCACGGGCACAGACTCGGTCCAGCCGCGCGGCCTCATCAAAGCGCCGCATCTTCACCGCATATTCGATGGGCTCACCGCCGCCGACCCACTGCGGATCCTGCGGCGTATTGAAGATGCTGACCACATCCAAATAGAGGTCAGGGGCAAAGCGGCGGTTCAGGCGCAATTCGTCGGTGCAACACACCTGGCGTAGCGCCAGCGTGCTGAAATCCAGAAACGGCAACTTCAGCGGCTTCTTGATTTTGTACGCAAACTCGCCCGCCAACAGAACCCATGAGATATGGGTCTGAACCAGCTCAACCCGCGACACCGCACCGGGGTAACGCTGCGGCTGCAGCAGCGACTGAATGAGGGGGGGCAAGTTTGCGTCCATGGTTTTAATGATGCCATGGTCACAGGCGGTGCAGTGCTACATTTGCAGCCCCACTCCGGGAACGAACGTGCACACCCCAGATACCCCTTCCCGAAAAGTAATCCCCATCGTCCCCCAAGAGGGGTTTCTGCCCTCGGAAGACAAAATTTACCCCCATGTCGCCTCAGGGCGTTTCGCCAACTGGCGATGGGTCATGGTTTTTCTGACCCAATTGGTGTTTTATGGCATGCCGTGGCTGGAGTGGGGGCAGCGCCAGGCTGTCTTGTTCGACCTGGGTGTGCGGCGCTTCTTCGTCTTTGGCTTGGTGCTGTACCCACAAGATTTTGTCTATCTCGCGGGCGTTTTGATCATTTCCGCGCTGGCCCTGTTTCTCTTCACCACGGTGGCCGGGCGCCTGTGGTGCGGCTACACCTGTCCCCAAACGGTCTACACCGAAATTTTCTTGTGGATTGAGCGAAAAATCGAAGGTGGACGCTCGGCCCGCATGCGCCGTGACGCTAAAGCCCTCTCGGCGGACCGGGTGCTGCGCAAAACGGCCAAACACGCAGCGTGGCTCGCCGTGGCGCTGTGGACCGGATTCACCTTCGTCGGCTATTTCACCCCCATCCGCGACTTGGGCCTGGAGTTCCTGCAGCTCAACATGAGTTCGTGGGAAACCTTCTGGACCCTGTTCTACGGCTTTGCCACCTACGGCAATGCTGGCTTCCTGCGGGAGCAAATCTGCAAGCACATGTGCCCGTATGCGCAGTTCCAAAGCGTCATGTTCGACAAAGACACGTTGATCGTCACCTACGACCAGGAGCGTGGCGAACCCCGGGGCGCCCGCTCACGCCAGGCAGACCTAGCCACCTCCAACCTGGGCTCCTGTGTGGACTGCAGCTTGTGCGTCCAGGTCTGCCCCACGGGTATTGATATCCGCAATGGCCTGCAACACGACTGCATTGGCTGTGGTGCCTGTGTGGATGTCTGCGACACCGTGATGGACAAAATGGGCTACGCGCCCGGCCTGATCCGCTACACCACCGAAAACGCCATGGCCCAGCACTGGACCCCGTCGCAAACCTTGCGCCATGTGCTGCGCCCGCGCGTGCTGATTTACGCTGCAGTGCTGGGCTCCATCGTGCTGGCTATGGTGGTCAGCCTGTCGCTGCGCACACCGTTCAAGGTGAACGTCATCCGTGATCGGGGTGTGATGGCACGCGAAGTAGCAGGAGGCCGAATTGAGAACGTGTACCGATTGCAAGTGATGAACGCCACCGAGGCCACCCAGCGCTACCAGATCACCGTATCAGGCCTGCCAGGACTGCTGATGACATCTGACAACGTGGTCACTGTGGCGCCGACCGAAGAACTATCGCTGCCGGTTCGGCTGCAGGCCCCGGCCGGTGCGGTGGCACCGGGCTCGCACGCCATGCAGTTCGAAATTACGTCGCTGGACGCTCCAGGGCACCTGACAGAAAAGTCCATCTTTCTGGTTCCCCGTTAGCGACTCCTTACGAAAATCAGCCGCTAGCCCAATGGCTATATGCGCAGACAGCTATCAAAAAAGGAGCGTTTTGGTAGCGGGAGACGAAGGGCATTCTCAAATCCAAGCGCAAGCTATGATGCCGACGATCAACATTCCACGCCGTAAACATGCCCAACCTGGCCGAACAAATCCGCGAAGCACTGTCCATGTTTGCACGCAACGACACGCAGCCAGCCTTGATTGGCGGCTTGGCGGTGGTTGCGCATCAGGTGATTCGCGCCACCAAGGATGTGGGTTTTCTGGTGGCTGCCGAAACTGCGGACAAGGTGCATGACGCGTTGCTGAATTTGGGCTACCAGTGCCTGTACCGCAGTGAAGATGCGGCAAACTATGTGCGCGGCACAGAAGGGCTTGATTTGCTTTTCGCACATCGCCCTCTCGCGCGACCTGGATGACATTCGCGCGCTATTTCAAATACACCGCGCCTCGCTCGACATGGATGAGTTACGTGAATACTTTGGTTTATTCAACAAACCGGAATTGCTCAATGAACTGCTCGGATAACGAGGTCACTAAAGCCGAGGCTGCGCAAATCGGTGCCATCGCGGGAGCGGTGCTGGCGCGCGAAGCGGGTGTGCCTTTTCGGCCGCAACTGGGCAAAGATTCGGGCGTTGACCCCATCGCCGAATGGTTGAGCCTGATGGAGGTCGTACAAATGTTGTGCCCTGTGTGGCCCGTGCGCGACAGCCCCATGCAGGGCGACCACTGGAAACTGTGACGGAGAAATCCATCTTTCTGGTTCCCCGCTAGCAATTTCTTAGGCAAATAATAGCCACAACCCACGTAGAACGTGCGCAGCCAGCTATTAAATCAATAGCAAAATTAGGCCCATCAGGTGGCGGCGCGCCGCAGTGTCTCCACCACCGGGCGGCGCAGCACATCGCGCAGGCCCCACCAGCCGGCGACCAAGGCAAGCACCGCACCGGCCAGGGATCCGAACAGCGGCACCCATAACGATACCGACCATTCGAACTCAAACACGTAGTGCGCCAGCGCCCACCCTACTGCGGACGCCACCACGGAAGCCAAAAATCCCGCCAGCAGACCGACCCCCGCCAACTCGGTGCGCTGCACTTGGCGCAGCAAGCAGCTCTGGGCTCCCACCGCACGCATGATGGCGAACTCGCGGGCCCGCTCCTCGCGCGTTGCTGTCACGGCCGCGAACAGCACCACGAGGCCCGCCGCCAGCGTGAAGCCAAACAAGAACTCCACCGCACGGCTCACCTGGTCCAGCACGCGCTGAATCTGGCCGATGGTGGTGGTCATGTCCACGTTGGTCACATTGGGAAACTGGTGCACCAAGGCGTTGTCAAACCCCTTGGTCAAGGGCGCTTTGAAGGCACCCATGTAGGTCGTCGGCACGTTCTCCAGCCGACTGACCGGGTACATCACAAAGAAATTGGCCCGCATGGAGCCCCAGTCCACTTTGCGCAGCGACGTGATGCGCGATTCGGTCTGCACGCCACCGATGTCAAAGCGCAGCGAATCCCCCAGCTTCAAATTCAGGGTTTTCGCAATGCCCTCTTCCACGCTGATGGCGCCCTGCTCTTCGTCGGTCCAGCGGCCCGCCACTATGTCACTCTTTTGGGGCTTGCTGGCGCTGTGCGAGAGGTTGAACTCGCGGTCGATCAGCCGTTTGGCGCGGTCTTCTTCATAGTCTTCCGGCACCACCGCTTTGCCGTTCACCGCCACCAAGCGGCCCCGAATCATGGGGTACCAGTCAAACTGGGTCACACCTGCCTGGGTCAGTGCTTTTTGAAATTCGTCCGACTGCTCTGGCATGACGTTGATAACAAAACGATTGGGGGCATCCGGCGGCGTCGCCTGGCGCCAACTGCTGATGAGGTCGGTGCGCAGCAGCACCAGCAACACCAGCGCCAGCAAGCCAACCGCCAGTGCGCTGACCTGCACCACGGTGTAGGCCGGGCGTGCCGACACCTGCCGGGTTGCCAGCACCAGCCAGCGCGGTGCCGTGGTCTCGTTCACGCTTTTGCGCAGCACTTTGACCGCAAGCCAACTCAAGGACGCAAAAACCACCACCGCCCCGGCAAACCCGCCCACCGCAATCAGACCAAGTTT
>CAJASG010000430.1 GCA_903944555.1 uncultured beta proteobacterium | reverse complement strand
TACAGTGGCCCGAGTGGGGGGCGATGAATTCGTCGTGGTTTTACCCGAACTCAGTCCCAACCAGTCCGATGCCGCCAGCGCGACCGAACTGGTTGCCAGTAAGTTCCTTACCTCGCTCAAACAACCCTACTTGCTGGGCGATAGCGTCCACCACAGCACCGCCAGCATAGGTGCCACCGTGTTTACTGGACTCTTGCCTTCGGTGAGTGAGCTGATTCGACAGGCTGATCTCGCCATGTGCAAATCAAAAGACATGGGTCGCAATGCATTGAGTTTTTTTGACCCAAGCATGGAGCTGATGGTCAAGCAACGCGCGGAATTGGAGATCGATTTGCGCTGTGCGCTGGAGTCCAAGCAATTTGTGCTGCACTACCAGGTTCAGGTGGTGGGTGATGGCCGCGTGACTGGCGCAGAGGCGCTGGTGCGCTGGCTGCATCCGCTGCGTGGCGTGGTGATGCCAGTAGAGTTCATTGGGCGGGCTGAAGAAACCGGTCTGATTCTGCCGCTCGGGAATTGGGTGCTTGAAGCCGCATGTGTGCAACTGGCGTTGTGGGCCGCACAGCCCCTCATGGCCCATCTCACGTTAGCGGTGAATGTCAGTGCGCTCCAGTTCAACCGAACCGATTTCGTGGAGCAGGTGCTGTCCATCGTCAAGAGTTCGGGGGCCAACCCGCAGCGGCTCAAGCTGGAACTCACCGAAAGCCTGTTCATCGACCGGATGGACGAGGTTGTTGAAAAAATGTTCGCACTCAAGGCCAAAGGGGTCAGTTTTTCGCTGGATGATTTTGGTACCGGTTACTCATCCTTGGCCTACTTGAAGCAACTCCCTCTGGACCAGTTGAAGATTGACAGGTCCTTTGTATACGACGCACTGACCAGCCCCAATGATGCAGTGATCGTCAAAACCATCGTGGGGCTGGGGCAGAGCCTGGGGCTGGCGGTGATCGCCGAAGGCGTGGAAACCCGGGAGCAACGGGATTTCCTCGTCGCCTCAGGCTGCCACGCATTTCAGGGCTACTATTTCAGCAGACCAGTCGCGCTGGGGGTGTTCGAGGCCTACGTTCAACGCGCTAGCCTCGTCGCAGATCTCGCGTAAACGGAAACTCCTTGCTGCCCGCCACGTTGATCGTGGCTGGTGGCACCACCAGCGTACCGGGCGTGTGGCCCATGGCGGCGAAGCGTGACATGCGTCGGCTCTCTGCCTCGTAGGCGTTCACCGGGAAGGTGTCGGGGTTCAGGCCACCGGGGTGGGCCACAAAGTACTCGCAGCCACCCAATGACCGCTTCATCCATGTGTCCACAATGTCAAAGGTCAGTGGCGTGTGGATGCCGATACTGGGGTGCAGGCTGCTCGGTGGGTTCCAGGCCTTGTAGCGCACGCCTGCAACAAATTCACCCACGGTCCCGGTGTTTTGCATCGGCAGGGCCTGCCCGTTGCAGGTGATGACGTAGCGGCTCTCATTCATGCCGGTTACCCGCACCTCCATGCGCTCCAGCGATGAGTCCACATACCGTGCAGTACCGCCACTGGTGCCTTCTTCACCCATCACATGCCAGGGCTCCAGCGCGTTGCGCAGGGTGAGCTCGATCCCGGCGGAGCTGATCGAGCCCACCAGTGGGAAGCGGAACTCGTAGTGCGGTGCAAACCAGCTGGAATCAAACGCATAACCGGCACTGCGCATGTCCTCCATCACGTCGTCAAAATCCTGCTTGATGAAGGTCGGCAGCATGAAGCGG
>CAJASG010000429.1 GCA_903944555.1 uncultured beta proteobacterium | reverse complement strand
TGCTTGCGCAGTATCCACGGCCTAAAAGGCCTAAATGACTATAAATTCCAGACCCACCGAAAGCACACCATGAGCTACCAAGCCCCCCTCAAAGACATGTTGTTTGTGATGCAGGAGCTGGCCGGCTTGTCCAAAGTCAGCGCCCTGCCCGGCTTTGAAGATTACGACATCGACACCGCCCAAGCAGTATTGGAGGAGTCGGCCAAGTTCTGCGAGGGCGTGGTCGCCCCGCTGAACTGGGAGGGGGACAAAAATCCCAGCAGCTGGAAAGATGGCGTGGTCACCACCACACCCGGCTTCAAGGACGCGTTTACCCAGTTTGCCGAGGGCGGCTGGCAAGGGGTGATTCACCCCACAGAGTTTGGTGGCCAGGGCTTTCCGAAGCTGATCGCCACTCCCTGCGCCGAGATGCTGCACGCGGCCAGCCTGTCATTTGCCCTGTGCCCCATGTTGACCGATGGCGCCATCGAAGCGCTGCTGGTAGCCGGTAGTGAAGACCTCAAGCGCAAGTTCGCATCCAAGCTCATCAGCGGGCAGTGGACAGGCACCATGAACCTGACCGAACCGCAAGCGGGCTCCGACCTGGCGGCCGTGCGCACGCGGGCCGAGCCACAAATGGACCCATCCGGGCAGGCCGATGGCACCTACAAAGTGTTTGGCACCAAGATTTACATCACCTATGGTGAACACGACATGACGGAGAACATCGTCCACCTGGTGCTGGCCCGGGTGCCTGGCGCGCCGCAGGGGGTGAAGGGCATCAGCCTGTTCCTGGTGCCCAAATTCATGGTGGGTGACGACGGTACTTTGGGTGCACGCAACGACGCCTGGTGCGTGTCCATTGAACACAAAGTCGGCATCAAAGCCAGCCCGACGGCTGTCTTGCAGTTTGGCGACCACGGCGGCGCCGTCGGCTACTTGGTGGGCGAGGAAAACCGTGGCCTGGAATACATGTTCATCATGATGAACGCAGCCCGCTTTGCCGTGGGCATGCAGGGCATTGCCATTGCCGACCGCGCCTACCAAAAAGCGGTGCGTTTTGCCCATGACCGTGCCCAAAGCCGTGATCTGGCAGGCTCCGACGGGCCAGTCGCCATCATCAACCACCCCGACGTCAAACGCATGCTGCTCACCATGCGCGCCCATGTGGAAGGGGCCCGCGCATTGGCCTATGTGGCCGCCGCCGCCAGTGATGCAGCCCACCATGCCGCGGATGCGTGCGTACAAGCCCACAACCAGGCGTTGTACGAGTACCTGGTGCCGGTGGTGAAGGGCTTTTCCACAGAAATGTCGATTGACATGGCCAGCCTGGGTGTGCAAATCCACGGCGGCATGGGCTACATCGAAGAAACAGGCGCTGCCCAGCACTGGCGTGACGCCCGCATTCTGACCATCTACGAGGGCACCACCGCCATCCAGGCCAATGACCTGGTCGGCCGCAAGACCCTGCGCGACAAAGGGGCCATGGCTAAACACCTGTGCGCACAGATCGAAACCACTGAACAGGACCTGGCCGCCCACGACAATGACGACTGCACCACCATGCGGATCGCCCTCAAGCAGGGGCGACTGGCTTTGGAAGATGCCATTGACTTTGTGGTGTCAAACGGCAAGACCGACACCAAAGCGGTATACGCCGGTGCGGTGAATTACTTGAAGTTGGCAGGCATCGTGCTGTGTGGCTGGCAAATGGGCCGCGCCCTGATGGTGGCGCAGGACCGGATGGACAGCGATGTGCCCTTCTTCACCGCCAAACTGATCACTGCCCGTTTCTATGCGGAATCCATACTGACGCAGGCACCGGGGCTGGCACACAGCATCCGGGCCGCTGGCGTCACCACCAACCGCATGCCCGTGGAGATGTTCTGATTCTGCAAGAATGGGCCCATGAACTACGAACACCTGCTGGTCACCACGGATGGCCCCATCACCACCGTCACGCTCAATCGTCCTGACAAGCGCAATGCGCTGGCGCTTGACGTCATGCGGGAGTTGACACAGGCGCTGCTTGCGATTTCCCGCACCGATGCACGGGGTGTCATCCTTGCCGCCAACGGCCCGGTCTTTAGCGCGGGACACAATTTTGCCGATATGGCGGGTGCCACCCTGGAGCAGACCCGCGAACTGTTTGCGGTGTGCACGGACATGATGAACGCACTGCAAGCCATGGCGCAACCCGTGGTGGCGCGCGTGCACGCGCTGGCCACGGCGGGCGGCTGCCAACTCGTGGCAAGTTGCGATCTGGCCGTGGCGGCCGACACTGCCTCGTTCGCCATTCCGGGGGGCAAGGCTGGTTTGTTTTGCCACACTCCGCTGGTTGCCGTGGCTCGCAATATTGGCCGCAAGCGTGCGCTGGAAATGGCGCTCACCGGTGACGCGATCGACGCGGCCACCGCCGCCGACTGGGGGCTTATCAACAAGGTGGTCGCACCCGACCAACTCCACGCGGCCACACTGGATTTGATCCAGCGGGCCACACGCGGCAGCACCCTGTCCAAGGCCTCCGGCAAACAGGGGTTCTACCACCAGATAGACCTGCCACAACACCAGGCCTACGACTTTGCGGTGGAACGCATGGCCACCGCAGCCCTCACGCCCGATGCACAAGAAGGCATCTCTGCCTTTTTGGAAAAACGTCCCCCGAACTACCGTTAACCGGCCTTCGCCGCGCTGGCTATGATGGCGTGACGTACTCCGGATCAGGCTACACGCATGCTAGGCCTGTCCGACCTGAAAGTTCAAGAATGAAATCCCTGCACCGGTTTACCCTTGTGGCCTTGTCGTTTGCCTTGCAAAGCGCCTACGCGCAACCGGTGGAGACGCGCAGCACCCTGGCAGACCAGCAAGAGGTTGCGGTGACCATTTACAACGACAACCTGGCTCTGGTGAAAGACCAACGCCGAGTGCAACTCAAATCCGGCCCCCTGGCACTGGCGTTTCGCGATGTCAGCGCCAAAATGCGGCCCGAAACGGCCCTGTTGCGCAGCGTCAGCGCACCCGGCAGCTTCCAGGTACTGGAGCAAAATTTCGACTTTGATTTGCTCACGCCCCAAAAGCTGCTGGAAAAATATGTAGGGCAAAACGTCAGCGTCATCCGTACCAACCCCGCGACCGGTGCTGAGATCACGGAGGCGGCCACCGTACTGGCCGCCAACAACGGCGTGGTGCTGAAGATCGGTCAACGCATTGAGACCGGCATCCCTGGCCGCCTGGTGTTTGGCGATGTGCCCGCCAACCTGCGTGACCGCCCCACGCTGGTCATGGCGCTGGACAACACCGGCAGCGTCCAGCAAGACCTGGAGTTGAGCTACCTTACCGGCGGCCTGGCGTGGCGTGCGGACTATGTGGTGGAACTGGCCGCAGCGGATGACAAGTTGGACATCTCCGGCTGGGTCACCTTGACCAATACCAGTGGCGCCAGCTACCGCAATGCCAAGCTGCAGTTGGTGGCCGGTGACGTGAACCAGGTCGCGCCAGAGATGGTCCAGCGCGGTCGCGTGCTGGCCATGGCGGCCCCCGCGATGGCCAAGGCATCAAACGACATGGCCGAAGAGTCCCTGTTCGAGTACCACCTCTACACACTGGGTCGCCCCACCACCATCGCTGAAAACCAGACCAAGCAAGTCGCCCTGCTGTCTGCCAGTGGTGTACCTGCCCGCAAGGAGCTGCTGCTCAAAGGCAACGACTATTACTACCAGTCCAGCGCGGGCGAGCTAGGTCAAAAAATCAAGGTCGCGGTGTTTGTCGAGTTCGACAACAAGGAAAGCGCGCGCTTAGGCATGCCGCTGCCCAAGGGCGTGATTCGGGTGTACAAAAAGGACGCTGCAGGCAACGCCCAGTTCATTGGTGAAGACCGGGTTGACCACACACCCAAGAACGAAAAAGTACGGCTAAAACTGGGTGAGGCGTTTGATGTAACCGCAGACAAAAAACAGACCGACTTTAAAAAGCTGGGGGGAACCAGCAAGTACAACTATGTGTTTGAAAGCGCCTACGAACTAATACTGAAAAATGCCAAGAAAGAACCAGTGGTGGTCACGGTGCAAGAACCGATGCCGGGCGACTGGCAGATCATCAGCGCCAGCCATGCGCACACCAAGGGCGCTGCCAACACAGCCGTCTGGAAAATCGCCATCCCAGCCGAAGGCAGCACCGCCCTGACCTACCGCGCTTTGGTGCGCTATTGAGGCATCAACCCGGATGCTGCGGGCGATAGATCTCAAGAATAAAACAGATATGCCCCGGCCAAAAAAATCACTGAGATAACGTCCAACAGCGATAACTCACACGGGCATGCAATGAGGCTCGTCAGGGTTCGTATCAGACCAGGGCTCCTACGGGAATCTCCTAGTAGTTTTGAATGTACCCGCCCGTCCGATGTCTCTAAATAGGCTGCAAAATGGCACTTGCTCGAAGGTGTCCGTCCATTGAAATGAAGGAGATGGAATGTTGGATCTAAAAACACGGTTGTACACGATGGTTGGTGGCGCCTTACTCCTGCTATTGGGTGTGGGAGGCATGGGGGTTTTCAATGCAACCCAACAGGCCAAGTACGGTGATGAGGCGGTCGCGGTCACCGCCATGGTGCGTGCACAGATGGGCGCGGACATGATGCACGATGCCATTCGCGGGGATGTGCTGAACAGCCTGCGACTGGCCGCGACTGGCACGGTAAGCGCGGACGACCGCGCCGAACTGGAGAAGGATCTCGGCGAACACCTTACGATTTTCCAGGATCACTTGAAGTCGGTTCGTTCTCAAAACATTGCCGAAGTCAATGCGCAGTTGGATTTGCTGCGTCAGGATCTGGACGACTATCAGAAGAGTGCCATTGCTACTGTGGCAGCAGCGTTTATTAGTAAGGCAGAAGGTAACAATGCTTGGCCCAAATTTGAAACCAGCTTTTCAAAACTGGAAGAAAGCATGGGCAAACTGGGTGACAACGTCCAGAAGATCGCTGACGACGTCAACGTTGCGTCTGATACCAGCGGCAAGCAGGGTCTTTTCTGGAATTGGATGGTTATCGCGCTGGGTGGCATTGCCTTGGGTGGCGCTGGCTGGGTATTGTCGCGCAGCGTAATTCGTCAAATCGGTGGCGACCCAGAGGTGGCATGCCAGTTGGCCCGGGATCTGACCGCTGGTGACTACAACACCGCATTGCATTTGCGCGCTGGCGACACCACTAGCTTGCTGGCGCTGCTGAGTGAAACACGTGAAAAGCTCAAAGAAGCCGCCTTGGCCGCAACCTTCAACCTGCGCCTGCGCACGGCATTAGAAAGCGTTGCTGGGAACGTGATGATTGCCGATGATGGCAACAACGTCATTTTCATGAACAAGGCCGTGGAGAACATGCTCAACGTGGC
>CAJASG010000428.1 GCA_903944555.1 uncultured beta proteobacterium | reverse complement strand
GGGAATGCTACCCAGCGCCGCCTTGAACTCTGGCCCCGTCTTGTACCAGCCAGTGATGCCAGTTACGCCGACCATGCTTGCATTGAGCTTTAGCGCCAGGGCCATTTCGGTCATGTTCAGGTCATGCACCACGGCCCGTTTTGGCGGTGCGGCAAAGGTGAGTGGTTCACCGCAACTGTCTACGGTGACGGGGAATGTTTGCGCGGCGCACAGCGCAGTGGTGAGCGACAAGGCCAGGGTGCTTAAAAGGTGTTTCATGGTCAAGGAGTCGATTCTTCGTAGTGGTTAAAAAAACTGTTGCGGTGTTGCAGCGCGCTGCCCAGTGCTGGCTCGGGGGGCTTGGTGTCAAGCACCAACATGGGCTGCGCGGTATGGGGGTGGGGCAGGTAGTAGGAGTGCATGGCAAAAACCTGGTGCACCGTGACCGGGTTCAGCGCCAACTCGGGTGGCTCAAAACGCACCAGTGCACCTGCTTTCAACACCGCCACCTGATCGGCCCAAGGTGGAACGAGCGGCAAGTTGTGCAGCACCGCCACAACCGTGATGCCAAGGCCTCGAACAAGACTGAGCAAGTCGGCCGTAGCGCGCGGGTCCAGGTGGTTGGTGGGCTCGTCCAGCAACAGCAGTTGGGGGCGTTGGGCCAGTGCGCGGGCTAAATGGGCACGTTGGCGCTCCCCGCCCGACAGGCTGCCCAGGCTGCGCGGAGCCAAGGCGGTGAGGTTGCACAGCGCCAGTACTTCTGTGACCACGTCTTGCAGTTGCGCAGCAGCGTGTGTTTGGCGTAGCGGCAGGCAGCCCAGTGCCACGTAGTCGTGCACGCGCAGGCGCGCGTCTGCGTGGTCTGCCTGTCCCAATATGGCAACTTTGCGTGCTCTGGCCAAGGGCGCGATGTCTTGCAAACGCTGTCTGTTTAGCAAGATGTGACCGCTACTCGGAACCAGCAGGCCAGCAAGAAGGCGAAGCAAGGTCGATTTGCCCGCCCCATTGGGCCCAACGATGGCCATGCGCTGCCCCGCCGCCAAAGACAGACTCAGTGGCCGAATCAATGCGGTGCCATGGGGTGTGCGAAAACTGGCGTTACAAACGTCCAGTGCGATGCCGCTTGGGTCTGGCATGGTGTTACTGCTCCGAACTCAAGTCCACACTGCGCAGCGCCAGGCTAAACGGTTGACCACCCACACGCAGGGTATCGGTCTGCTTGAGGTCTTTGGTTCGCAAAACATGTACCAGGCCCGTGCGGGCGTCGCTGACCACGATGCGCCCCTCCGCCACCGCCAGTTGGGGCTTGGGTGGGCGGTTCGCTGTGTCGCTAGCGTCGTCCGTCCAGACCGGGATCGCCTGCGTTTGCCCCAGCACTTGCTGGGTGCTGCTATCAATCGTCATGAGTACGCCGCTTTCCAGCAGCGCATAGGCGGTTTGGGGGTGCTGGCTGTCCCAAGCAAAGTGCAGTAGTTTTGCTGGCAGGGTGATGGGGGCTAAGCGAGGGAGTTCGTCTTGTGGTTGAAGGGTAATGAACAGCAAGCCGTCTGCCCCAAAGTTGCCAACGAAACTGCCACTCACGGGAGATTGCAGCAGCGTGCGCACCATGCGTGCGCCGCTGGTTTTCGGATAAGGTACCAATATGAATGCGCCGCTACCTAGTTGTGCAGCATCGTGCCATACGAGCAGGCCGTTTGCACATCCAAAGAGGTGCCATGCGCCGTGGGTCGCATCCCCGTGCTGCAAGGTGCATGGAGGGCTGGACTGAAGCACGTTGCCTTTGGCATCCATGAGCTGCGTTGCCCGGGGCAGGCTTCCTTCTTCGGCAGCGACTGACACCAAGTAACGCATGCGCGGCAAAGGCACGGCCAAGCCATGGTGGGACGCATTGGTTCGTATGACATCCGTTTCACCCGGTGCCGCCGGGTTGTAGATGCGTGCGAGCCCTTCACCGTCATAAAACACGGCCAGTCTGCCATTGCCGGGGTTGGCGTGAGAAGGTTTGAGTCCCGAAAGGATGGGTGCCGACAGTACGGGCTTGCCGGTTACCCAGTGCTGATGGTCGCCATGGTCTTGGCGTTTAAGCCCCATATGCAGCATTTGCACCTGACCGCTCTTGCCCTGTATGGCCGCCACTTCCATTTCGTCCAGTCCGGCGCGCAAGCGCGCGGGGCTATGGGTGGTCAGTACCGCGACTTCTTCACGCTCCTCTAGGTCCCATATGCGGATGGTCGGTGTCTTGGCATCTGCCACAGCCATGCGCCATACACGGGCAGTTGGGTCGGTGGGTGGGGGGTTGGATGCACAGGCGCTCAGCATGATTGCGGCACCCAACACCAACAAGGTGTTGCCAACCCGGGTGGTTACTTGCATGGCTAGACCTCTTCGACTTCTTCGACGCTGCGCTCCCACGACGGAAACGGGTCAGGCAAGCCTGCCCAGCCCTTCATACCCTTGCGGTTCTCGGTAAAGTTCAGGTGGGCAGCCTTCCAGGCCTGCTCAATCGCAGCGCGGTCCATCGTGGTGCCGATGAAGACCACCTCGTTGATGCGGTCGCCATAGGGCTCTTTCCAGTTTTTCTCTATGCCAGCGCGCTGCGGCGTGCCCTTGTCGGGCCAGCGTACCTGTGGAACCGAGGCCCACCACTGGCCCATGGGCTCGTGCGTGGCCACGTTGCCTGCACGTGAATAACTCACCACCCAGTTGGGGCGGCTGGCCAGCCACACGTAACCCTTGGCCCGCAACAGGCCAGGAAATGGCGCTTCCATAAACTCTGAAAAGCGTTTAGGGTGCAACGGGTTGACGCTGCGCAGCACAAAGCTGCTGATGCCGTATTCCTCGGTCTCGGGCGTGTGTTTGCCTTCCAGCTCGCGCGCCCAGCCGGGCATGGCGCTGGCGCGCTCCAGGTCAAACTTGCCTGTGCCCAAAATGGACTTGATCGGCACGTGGCCATGGTCGGCGTACACAATGTCGGCCACCGGGTTCAGCGACTTCACCACAGCGGCTACTTCGGCGCGCTGCTTTTGGTCCACCAGGTCAATCTTGTTCACCACCACCACGTCGGCAAATTCAATCTGCTCCATCAAGAGTGTGGCCAGACTGCGGTTATCGTCTTCACCGGCG
>CAJASG010000427.1 GCA_903944555.1 uncultured beta proteobacterium | reverse complement strand
GTTGCGCCCGGATGGGTCGCCAATCATGCTGGTGAAGTCGCCAATCAGAAAGATGACGGTGTGGCCCAGGTCCTGCAACTGGCGCATCTTGTTGAGAACCACGGTGTGGCCGATGTGGATGTCCGGAGCGGTTGGATCCAGCCCCAACTTGATACGCAGGGGCGTTCCGGTGGCCTCGGAACGGGCCAGTTTTTTCACCCATTCCTCTTGTGGAATGAGCTCATCGCACCCGCGCAAAGACACAGCTAGTGCCTCGCGGACACGATCTGTTACAACAAACTGAGGGCTTGAGGCTTGATTCATAAGGGTTTTTCTCGATGCGGGGGTGCCGTTGGCCGTTATACTCCAGGCTCTCTCCTGTGACGGATTTGGGCCCAGCGGCTGGATTTTAGTCGCGCCATCGTCACAGTTCAGGGGGCTCTCGCCATTTGGTGCCGTCCTCGACCAACGGAGTCCCTATTTTGAACCACGGAATGATCCGCGCCGCCGAAGAGCTTCTGGCTTTCGCCGCGCAACTCGCCACCCGCCACCCTAAACGCATCACAGCAACCCTCGCCACACTCTTGTTGGGCGGAGCCGGTGCCACATTTGCCGTCGCCAACCTGGCCCCCGATGCATCCGAACTGCCCGTGCACACCCTGGTTGAGAATGTACAGGCGTTGCCCACTGAGGCCCAGACCGAGATGTTGGAGTCTCTGGCCTTGCGCCTGTACCGCTCCGATGTCACCCGCTCCAGCGACACTGCCGACGCACTCCTGAAGCGCCTGGGCGTGTTTGACCCTGACGCCGCTGCATTTTTACGGACTGACCTTCAGGTACAGCAAACGCTGCTAGGTCGGGCTGGCCGCAATGTCACCATTGAAGCGAGCGAAAACAACGCCTTGCTGACCTTAAGCGCACGCTGGAGTCCTGAGGACGACGGCATGTTCAAGCGTTTGACGATCAGCAAGTCTGCCGCGGGTTTTCAGTCCCGGATTGAGACCCTGCCTTTGGCCGCTTCCTCGCGCCTGGCCAGTGGCACCATCAAATCCTCCCTGTTTGCGGCCACCGACGAATCGCGCATCCCGGACGCCATTGCCATCCAACTGGCGGAGATTTTTTCGGGGGACATCGACTTCCACCGCGCCTTGCGCAAAGGCGATCGCTTCTCGGTGGTCTACGAGGCGTTGGAGGGCGACGGCGAACCCCTGCGGGCTGGTAGGGTATTGAGCGCCGAGTTTGTCAACGCGGGCAAGACCCACCAGGCCATGTGGTTCCAGGAACCGGTAACCGTCGGTGCGGTCGCATCCGCCACCGCAACGCACGCGCTCTCCAAAGGTGGTTACTACACACTCGCTGGCGAAAGCCTGCGCCGCGCTTTCCTGGCATCGCCGATGGAATTTTCACGAGTCACCAGCGGTTTCAAAATGCGGTTTCACCCCATTTTGCAAACCATGCGTGCCCATTTGGGCGTGGACTACGGTGCACCTACCGGAACCCCTGTTCGCAGCGTAGGCGATGGATTTGTGGAGTTTGCCGGCGCTCAAAATGGCTTTGGAAATGTGGTGTTCGTCAAGCACCAAAACAACCAGACCACGGTGTATGCCCACCTGAGCCGTATCAACGTGCACAAAGGTCAGAACATCAGCCAGGGACAAAATGTGGGTCTGGTCGGATCAACCGGCTGGGCCACTGGACCACATCTGCATTTTGAGTTCCGCATCAATGGCGTCCACCACGACCCATTGACGGTTGCTCGCCAAAGCGAATCGGTCCCCGTGACGGCGTCCATCAAACCCATGTTTGACAAAGCCGCCCAAATGGTTCGTGCGCAACTTGCTGCGGCGGAACAAATGCAGCCGGGTAGCGCGCAATAGTCCACACAAGGGTCTCATCAGCCGTGTCCGAGTTGTACATTGGGCTGATGTCTGGCACCTCTCTGGATGGGGTTGATGCCGTGCTGGCTAACTTCTCAGATTCCCGCCCTGTTGTTCTGGGGCATTGCAGTGCCCCCCTGCCCCCAGACCTCAAAAGCGAACTGCTGGCATTGAACAGCCCAACGGACAACGAGTTGCACCGCGCCGCCTTGGCGGCCAATGGCTTGGCCAGGGTGTACTCACAGGTTGTACAGACACTGTTGCAGCAATGCGGTGTTGCCGCTTCTGCGGTGCGAGCCATCGGTGCACATGGTCAGACCGTACGCCACCGTCCGCAGGAGTTCGACGGCACCGGCTACACATTGCAACTCAACCAACCCGCGTTACTGGCAGAGTTGTGCGGCATTGACGTGGTGGCCGAATTTCGCAGCCGTGATGTGGCCGCTGGCGGGCAGGGCGCACCACTGGTTCCCCCTTTCCATCACGCGTTTTTTGGACAGCCGGAACAACGACTGGCAGTGCTGAATATCGGTGGTATTTCAAACATCACGGTACTGGATCCGTTCGCGGCACATCCGATCACAGGCTTCGATTGCGGCCCAGGCAACGCCTTGATGGATGCGTGGTGCCTGGAGCACACGGGCGCGCCCTTTGACGAGGGCGGTGGCTTGGTTCGGGCACCGTCGCACGGTGCGCCCGGGTGAGGCTGCGGCCAAGGCGGCCAGCGTGGCAGGCGGTTTTTTGCAAGGGAAGCTTCGTAACGCCGAGG
>CAJASG010000426.1 GCA_903944555.1 uncultured beta proteobacterium | reverse complement strand
GATCTTGACTGACGGCATGGCCACCAAGACCAGCAAAGAAGCGATCGAGGGCGGCGCCGCAGTCAGTCAGACGGTGATTGCGATGAAGCAAATCGCAGCCAAGATCGGCATAGTGGACGACATCGCATACCAGACCAACCTACTGGCATTGAATGCTGCCATTGAAGCCGCCCGAGCTGGTGAACACGGCAAAGGCTTTGCTGTGGTAGCCGCAGAAGTGCGTAAACTGGCCGAGCGCAGCCAGGAGGCCGCCAAAGAAATTGGGGAGTTGGCAGGAAGCAGCGTGCACACCGCAGAACAAGCCGGCAAACTGCTGGACGCGATCGTCCCCAGCATCCAAAAGACAAGTGAACTGGTGCAAGAAATAGCTGCAGCCAGTGCAGAACAAAGCGAATCGGTCACCCGTATCGGCGGTGCCATGGGGCAACTCAGCAAAGTCACCCAACAAAATGCCAGCGCCAGTGAAGAGTTGGCCGCTACCAGCGACGACTTATCCGGGCAGGCTGAGCAATTGCAGGTTTCGATCGCGTTCTTTAAGACGCGTTAGCCCACCGCATTGACTGTTAATTGTTCGCTATTGCTTTACATCTGACCCGCAAACCACCTCGCAGGCACACCGATTTCCCATTTGAATCCACCTATGCCCAATCCCCCGCTTTCCCGCCTTGCCCGTTTTCCTGTGGGGTTGTTTGCCATACCCGTCGGCTTGTTCGCATTGGCGGGAACCTGGCGGCGCGCACTGGGCTTTGGATGGGAGGTGGCGCAACCCATTGGTGACACCATCGCCGCCGTGGCGCTGTGTATTTTGGTGCTGTTGCTCGTCGCTTATTCCGCCAAGGCGATCCGGCACCCCCAGGTCATCAAGGGCGAGTTCACGCACCCCTTGGTCGGCTCACTCTTGGCGCTGATTCCCTTGTCCTTGCTGATGGGTACGATCTACTTTGGCACGCCCCATCACCTGGGGTGGCTGCTGTTTTCCCTGACGGCGCTGGCGGTGCAAGGGATCGTGGCACTGCGCATCGTGGGCCTGCTGGCCACCGGCAACCTGCAAGCGGTGGCGGTGACGCCCGCCCTGTATTTGCCGCCGGTGGCCGGTGGCCTTGTGGGGGCAATGGCCTTTAACACCATTGGTTACCCCGGCTGGGCTGCGCTGCTGTTTGGCATGGGACTGGCAAGCTGGGCCCTGCTGGAAGCGCGGGTGCTGAACCGGCTTTTTGAGGGCGCCATGCCCGAGGCTTTGCGCCCCACCATCGGCATCGAACTGGCACCACCGGTCGTGGCCACGCTGGCGGCCGGGGCCATCTGGCCCGGCCTGCCAGGAGAGGTGTTGATTGTTGGTTTGGGCATTGCCGCGGGTCCGATGGTGGCCGTCATGGCCCGCTGGCGCTGGTGGAGCCGGATTCCGTTTGCCATTGGATTTTGGTCGTTCTCATTCCCTGTCGCCGCGATGGCAGGGGCTGTGATTGAAGTGGTACGCCGTGGCCAGTGGCCTCCGATGGTGGGAGGGTTGGCGCTGCTGCTGGCCTGCTCCGTGATTGCTTTTTTGACCCTGAAAACGGTAGTTTTGATTGCCAAGGGGCGCTTGATTCCGCCACCACCACCGGGGTAATTTACGAGTCTTTCAGGGCTCCCGCCCTTATGAACTGTGCGTAGGCAGCTATTAAATTAGTAGCTTGTTTTGAGCCAAACACCATGGGACTGGACAAAAGACTCTGGAAAGCTCAGACCGTATGATAGACCGATACCGCTTGGTTAACGCCCCCAATCCCATGGGGCGCCTGGCCAGGCAACGCACCCCATTTGCCATTTGCCATTTGTGTACTCGCACAGCATGTCGACGCGTTGTTGAGGGCCAAGTATGAAACAAATGGGTATTCCCGAGTGGCTAGCTGCTGATCGAGTGGGCCGCGAACAATTGGCGCAGGCCTTCGCGCAGAGCACCTTTGTGTACGGAACAGGCGGCACAGGCAGCACCATCGTCAAGGGTCTGAAAAGATGGGCCAGCCGACCGCGTACGCGTGCTGCTGCGCAGGTCCACGGCGGTGTGTCCGCCGCGCTCGCAGCGCGCGATCAGGCGTTAGTCCCTGTTATCGCGCGCGAGCTCAACCTCTTTGACCCAGGTCGGCGAGCCAGTACATACCTCGCGCTAGAGTTGCAGATGATGGACATGTACTATGGCCAGGCCGGGAACACGCTCTACACCAAGCGGATACCGATCATCGCCGAATACATCCACTATGCAATGGGATTCACGGGCGCATTCTCCATGGATGAGTCCGGTCGTGATGCCTACCAGCGGACATTTGCGACCCAAGCCGAAGGCTGGAAGGGAGACTCGCCCAAGCACCCGGCATGGGCCGGAAACACAGCCACAAAGGAGATTTCTCGCTTCGTTCGGCTCGGCATCTACACATTTGGCGGAACCCTGATTTTTGAGGGGAAGGAGGTCTACTATTCCCAGGTGTTCAAGCAGAAGTCCTATATCTCTGACACCGACGCCGAGGCCCGTGAACTCTTCACTTTCTTTCGCCCCGGCCAATCCGAAGCGCAGTACAGCAAGGGGCGAATCAAGTTCTACTGGTGTGGAAAGGAGACAGTGCCCACCAAGCTGCACTTCCTCACCAACTGGACGTGGGAGCAGGATTCCGTCACAAAGAAAAGCTTGACCCACGCGATTCAGAACATGGCGCACGCAGGCGGCCGATCGTTCGACGCAGGCGAACTCACTGCCACCTGGAACAACTTCAATGACGTACCGCTGGCGATGGTAGGCAAGGAAGAGGAGTACCTATCCGTAATCGAGCGCATGCACCCCTGAGTATGGGCCACACAGGATGCGCTGATGGCGACGGTGCGACCTCCACCCACCCCAGGAAAAACTCAGACCGTGTGAAACACCGAAACCGCCTGCACCAGTCCTGCGGCCTGCACCCGCAGTGACTCGGCGGCGGCGGCGCTCTCTTCCACCAGTGCCGCATTTTGCTGGGTGTTCCGGTCCATATCGGACACGGCCTGGTTGACGCCCTCAATGCCATCGGCCTGCTCGGCCGTGGCGCGGGAAATCTCAGCCACCATGGTGCTGACTTGCTCGATGGAAGTGACGATGCGGCGCATGGTTTCGCCGGCCGCGTGGACCTTGTTGGTTCCCACCTCGACCTGCTCCACAGAGGCACCGATCAGGCCGCGAATCTCCTTGGCCGCTTCGCTGCTGCGCTGGGCCAGGCTACGCACCTCGCTGGCCACCACGGCAAAACCACGGCCCTGCTCCCCGGCGCGAGCGGCTTCCACCGCCGCGTTGAGCGCCAGAATGTTGGTTTGAAAGGCAATGCCGTCAATCGTGGCAATGATCTCGCTGATGCGCTTGGCCTGTACGCTGATGGCGTCCATGGTTTTCACCACTTCGGCGACATCGGTTCCGCCCTGCTGCGCCACGCGGGATGCGTCGGAGGCCAGTTGACTGGCCTGGATGGCAGTTTGGGCATTGAGTTTGACGGTGTTGGCCAGATCGGCAATGGACGACGAGGTCGATTGCAGTGCCGAAGCGGTCTGCTCGGTGCGGGTCGCCAGGTCGTTGTTGCCCAGCGAAATTTCACTGGCCGCCGTGTCGATCTGGTCCGCCCCGCTGCGGATATTGGCAATCATGGCGTTGAGCCGCTGGGTGACTTCACCCAGGGCGCGCAGCACCTGCCCGGTTTCATCCGCGCCCGCCTGCACCTCGCGCAGACTCAAATTGCCTTTGGCCACGTCACTGGCAATGCCCACCGCCATCTGCAGCGGCTGGACAATCTGGCGAGCGATGAACCAGGTCACCAGCATGCCCGCCGTCAGCGCAATCGCCGTCAGGATCATGGATGCGTGGTTGCCGGTGGTCAAACTGGCCGAGGCCTTTTCACCGCTGTGCTTGGCCTGCTTCACCTCGTCGTCGAACTGCTCGCCCAGCAAGCTCCGGGTTTCGTTGTAGGCGGTTTCAGCCGCGCTCAACATGACGGCGGCGGTGCTGATGTCTGCGTCTTTCATGTCAATGGTGTCGACAACACCTTGGGTGTATTTTTTGAATGCGGTATCCAGCCCCGTCATGCGGGCAACGGTGTGCGCGTCCCCTGCGGACAAGGCCTCCCGCAGACGGTCAATACGCTGCAGGGTGGCTTTCAGTTCGATACCAATCTTCTGGTCCAGCGCCTTGGTAATCTCTGGCTTCAGGCCCGCTGCTGCATAGGCGACGCTTTGCATCACCATGGCATTGGTGGCAACCACGCGCTCCTGGGTTTCCGCCACCATGACCACATGGACCATGCTTTGCTGCGTCAACTGCTCCAGCGTCAACGCGGTCTCCCGGGATGTCCACAGGCCGTAGGCCGCCACAATCAGCAGGCACAACAACACCAGCATGGGGGCCAGGGCCACTTTCACCATCAAGGGCAAACGGTCGAAGATCGGTTTCATTACGTATTTTTTTCAAATTGACCGACCCGCGAGCCCGCCGGTTGGTCTCAAATCACAGCGACACAGGAAATGGTTTAGCGGTACGCGCCAACCGCAGCAAAGCTATCAGAGCCGGGAATGCGCTTGACGTAGGTGGATTTCCCCTCTACCTTTTTGGTGACGGGGCTGGTCCAGTCGTAGTCGACCCAACCTTCGCCTTTGGCAGTGCCGACTTCAATGAACTCGCGGGCGAACAACTTGCCATTTTGGTCCTTGAGGTCAATCAGGTTTTTTCCGACCAGCTTTTCATTGGCACCGTGGGCCAATACGACACCCTTCAGGTCCATGGTGAAAACGTAAAGGTCCTTCTTGGTCCAAGTGGCCTTGTCGGACGTAAAGTCTTTAAACGCTTGGTCATTGCCCACCTTTTTGATGTGCGCCAGCGCCGCAGTGACCATGGCCTTGGCCTCATCCTTGGTGGCATGGTCTTGGGCCATGGCGGAAACCGACACAAAACCAGCCAAAAGCAGGGTCAACAGGGAACGAAAAATTGTCATAAATTGAATTCCAACAGGATTGATAAGAAGCTCAGTATCCAATAGGTACCGGGTGACTTTTATAAGGGAGAACCCGCGTCTCAACTACATATTGCGACGGTACTGCCCACCCACTTCAAACAGGGCGTTGGTGATCTGGCCCAGCGAACACACGCGCACGGCGTCCATCAACACCTCGAACACGTTTTTGTTGTCCATCACGGCTTGCTGCAGGCGCTTCAGCATGGCGGGAGATTCCGCCGCGTGCTGGGTGTGGAACGATTCCAGACGCTTCAACTGACTCTGCTTTTCGCCGTCGGTAGAGCGGGCCAACTCCAGCTTATCGTTCACCGGGTCGCCATTCGGATTGCGGAAAGTGTTGACGCCGATGATGGGCAGCTCACCCGTGTGCTTGAGCATTTCGTAGTGCATGGATTCGTCTTGGATCTTGCCGCGCTGGTAGCCGGTTTCCATGGCGCCCAACACGCCGCCGCGCTCGGCGATGCGCTCGAACTCGGACAGCACCGCTTCTTCCAGCAACTCGGTCAGCTCTTCGATGATGAAGGCGCCTTGGGATGGGTTCTCGTTCTTGGCCAGTCCCCACTCGCGGTTGAT
>CAJASG010000425.1 GCA_903944555.1 uncultured beta proteobacterium | reverse complement strand
TGCTTCAACAACAGGGCTTGCGCCTCGCGCTGGTGCACTTTGATTTCATCCAGATTGGCCTGCAATTCGGCCAACTGCTCTTCCACTTGCTTGCGGTGCAGCGCCAGCACGTCAATGAATTTTTGCATCTGCGCGCCGGTGTCCCGCGGGCTGTCGTACATGTCAATGATGTCTTTGGCCTCGGTCAGGCTCAGCCCCAGCCGTTTGGCGCGCAGGGTCAGTTTGAGGCGGGTGCGGTCGCGCCCACTGTAGACGCGCGAACGCCCACCAGGGCCGTTGCGCTCGGGCTGCAATAGCCCCAGATCTTCGTAAAAACGGATGGCGCGGGTGGTAAGGTCGAACTCGCGCGCAAGGTCGCCAATGCTGTAGGTAATGCTCATAGGGTGTGCGAAACATGGGAGACAGCTCTTTTGAAGCAGGCCTCCTACAATGACCAATCAATTGACGTTTACGTAAACGTCAATTATGAAGCAAAAAGACAAGCACATGAATGAACTGGAACTGCAACTCCACTATCCCCTGGGCGATGCCCTGCCTGCCAACGGGCGCTGCCTTGAGGTGGCACCCGGCGTTAAATGGGTGCGCATGTCCTTGCCCTTTGCCCTGAACCACATCAACCTGTGGCTGCTGCGTGACGAGATGCAAGGTCCCGACGGCCCAGTCCAGGGCTGGAGCATTGTGGACTGCTGCATTCACAAGGATGAGGCCAAGGCGCACTGGGAAGAGATCTTCGCCCATGAACTGGACGGTCTGCCGGTGTTACGCGTCATCGTCACCCATATGCACCCGGACCACATCGGGCTGGCCCACTGGCTGTGCGAGCGCTGGAACGTGCCACTTTGGATCAGCGCGACCGACTACCAGGTGGCCCGCTTTGGCTGCATGGGGCCCACCGCCTTTGGGGGCGAGCCCGCCGCTGCATTCTTTGCGATGCACGGCCTCAACGACCCGGACAAGGTCGAGCAAATCCGCTCGCGTACCAACTATTTTCCCTCCTTGGTGCCCTCGGTGCCCACGCAGTACCACCGCATGCTTGACGGCGGCGTGGTGCAAATTGGTGGCAACGCATGGCGCTGCATCAGCGGCTACGGTCATGCGCCTGAGCACATTGCGCTGTATTGCGAAGACTTGGGCGTTTTGATCGGCGGCGACATGATGCTGCCGCGCATCTCCACCAACGTCAGCGTCTATGAGCAGGAGCCGGAATCCAATGCGCTGGCCCAGTTTTTGGACTCGATCGACAAGTTCAAGCCTTTGCCCGAAGCCACCCTGGTCCTACCCTCCCACGGCAAGCCGTTTACCGGCCTGCACCGGCGCATCGAGCAACTGCACGACCACCACCGCGACCGCCTGTCAGAGGTGATGGACGCCTGCGTACAAGCGCCCTGCAGTGCGGCAGACATCCTGCCCGTGATGTTCAAACGGCCTTTGGACATGCACCAGACCACCTTCGCGATGGGCGAGGCCATTGCGCATTTGCACCTGCTGTGGTTTGGCGGCCGTCTGCAACGCACCTTAGGAACGGATGGGGTCTACCGGTTCCATTTGGGGGCAACACCTTGATCATTGTCTTGCCCCTTCTGCACCGTGGGCTTAGACTGAAACACACCAAAAACAAGACGGAACACCGACGATGAGACCCAGGAAGAGCGCCGAAAACCTGAGAGTGATGGAGAACGCGACCGACTACCAGACGTGGCGCACCCATGCCGTGGACATGGACGCGCTGGAAGGCATGGACGTGTGGAAGGGCAACCCCAGCTCTCCGTTCTACCAGCACACCCTGATCCAGCAGCGGCTGATCAACCTGCGCAATTGGCGCAAGGCGGGCGACTGGGCTCAGCTGATTTTCAGTCTGCGCGAAGGCTTGCACCGCAACTTGGGTAACCTGGCCAATCCGGAGCTGTACAAACACACCCGCGTGGGCACCAAATTCCTCATTGACGCCTACATCACGGAAGTCACCTCACTGCTCGACTACGTATGCGACAACGATATTCCCGACCTCCCCTACAGCGAAAAGATGATGTTCTTTCGCCATACCGGGCAGAGCTTCGGGCGCTCGGCCCTGATGCTCAGCGGGGGCGCGAACATGGGCATGTTCCACATCGGAGTGATCAAGGCGCTGCGGGAACAGAAGCTGTTGCCACGGGTCATCTCCGGCTCCAGTGCGGGATCGGTGGTCGCGGCCTGTGTGGGCACCCGTAAGGACAATGAGCTCGACGCCCTGTTTCAGGGTGACGACATGGACTTCCATCTGTGGACCCGTCTGGGCCTGCGCGAAATGATCAAGCAAAAGTCGATCATGGACATCCACCAGCTGGAACGCTTTTTACGCAAAAACATTGGCGAATACACGTTTGAAGAAGCGTTCAAACGGACCAAACGCATCATCAACATCACCGTGTCGCCGGTCGACAAAAACCAGCATGCACGCCTGTTGAACTACCTGACCACACCGCACTTATTGGTCTGGAGCGCGGTGCTGGCGTCCTGCTCGGTGCCCGGACTGTTCCCACCGGTCCGGCTGATGACCAAGGACCGCCTGGGCCACGAAAAACCCTATATGGCGTCGATCCGCTGGGTCGATGGCGCGATCGAGAGCGACTTGCCAGCACAACGTCTGGGCGAGCTGTACAACGTCAACCACCACATCGTCAGCCAGACCAATCCGCATGTACTGCCGTTTATTACCGACCAAACCCGCAAGGATGGCTGGGCCCTTTTCCTGACCGATGTGATCAAGGACGAGGTGAAGTACCGCAGCAAGCAGGTTTTACAACTGGCATCCTATGGCCTGAATGCAGGCATTGTCAAAGGCCTGCTGGAAGGCACCGTGGCCGTGGTGGACCAGCAGTACTACGGAGACGTCACCATCCACCCCAAGGTGCGATTGAAGGACTACCAGCGCATCCTGGGCAATTTGTCGCAGTCCGAATTTCAGGAATGGGTGTTGGCGGGCGAGCGGGCGACCTGGCCCAAGATTGCCATGATCCGGGACCAGACCATCATTGGCCAAACCCTGGAAGACTGCATCATCCGTCTGAAAAAGCAACGCAGCAAGCGCACGGTCGAGGCCTGAACGGCGTTAGTTGCAGTGCACTACCAGCGGGGAACGGCGTCGTCTTTGAGCTGCCCGCGCAAGGTGGCGTAGTCCGGCACCACGGTGCGTACCGTGTCCCAAAAACGCGGGCTGTGGTCCATGACCCGCAGGTGACTGAGCTCGTGGGCCACCACGTAGTCGATCACCGACTGGCGAAAATGAATCAACC
>CAJASG010000424.1 GCA_903944555.1 uncultured beta proteobacterium | reverse complement strand
TGGACACCGAGGTCACGGCAAGGTCTCCAATTTCTTTGGCTGCCGTCTGGCTGCGTTCGGCCAGCTTACGCACCTCGGCGGCCACCACAGCAAAACCCTTGCCATGCTCACCGGCACGGGCAGCCTCAATGGCGGCATTCAGCGCCAGCAAGTTGGTTTGGTAGGCAATGTCGTCCACGATGCCGATCTTGGCGGCGATTTGTTTCATCGCGATCACTGTCTGGCTGACCGCGCTGCCGCCGTCGGTGGCTTCCTTGCTGGCTTTGGTTGCCATGCCATCGGTGACCTTGGCGTTGTCACTGGTTTGACCAATTGACGCCGACATCACATCAATCGAGGCGGTCGTCTCTTCGACACTGGCGGCTTGCTCACTGGCGGCCTGCGACAGCGACTGGGCTGTGGCGCTGACCTGGTTGGCCGCGCCCGTCAGGGCGTCAGCGGCAGCCCGCACTTCGTCGATGATGCTGGCGAGTTTCTCAGAGCTTGCATTGGCATCTTGTTTGACCTGGTCAAAAATACCCTGCGCATCGCGGGTGATACGCTGTGTCAGGTCGCCACCGGCCATGCCGGAGAAAACACGACCCACATCGTCGATGATGTTGGCGATTTTTTCGCTGGTGTCGTTGGCATCGTTCTTTAACTGGTCAAACGTACCAGCATAGTCGCGGGTAATGCGCTGCGACAAATCGCCGGCCGCCAACGCGCCGAACACGCGCACCACATCCGAGAAGATTACCGATGTCGTCTCCATGAGTGAATTGACACCGCCGCACAGCGACTCGATCGGCCCACTCTTGCCCTCGAGCGGAATGCGTTGCGACAGATCGCCCTTCATTGCCGCAGCAGTCACCGCCTGGGCCTGCTCCACCGCATTACGCAACATATCGGACGCACTGACAGCGGCGGTGACATCGGTTGCAATTTTGATGATTTTGACGACCCGCCCCATCTCGTCAGTGACTGGCGCGTAGACCGCTTGCAGCGACACCTGCTTGCCCGACTTCGTGATGCGTTTGAAGACTTCGTTCTGGGCCTTCCCGTCATTCAGGTCACGCCAAAACTGTGTGTAGGCGGGTGCGTTGTACACCGCGGGTTCACAAAATTGGCGGTGGTGCTTGCCGATGACTTCATCGTTGGAGTAGCCCATCACCTGCAAGAAATTTTTATTGGCTTTCAGTACATGGCCACCAAGGTCGAACTCAATGAACGCATAGGAGGTATCGATGGCATTGATGATGCCGCGGGCATTGTGGCGCTCGGTCTCTGCCTCTGTAATGTCGTAACGCACACCGAGGTACTTCATGGGCTTGCCGTTGTCACCCAAAATGGGGGCAATGACCGCATCCACGTAGTACGGGGTTCCGTCCTTGGCGCGATTCTTCACGATGCCACGGAAGATATCCCCGCGCCCGATGGTGGCCCACATTTCCTTGAATACCGCCTTGGGCATATCCGGGTGCCGCGTGGTGTTGTGGCCGAATCCGATCAGTTCCTTCTCGGGATATTTGGATACCTCCAGGAACTTCTGGTTCACGTTCAGAATGTCGCCCTTTTTGTCGGCCTCGGAGACGATGCTCGTCAGGTTCATGATGTCGGTGCGCACCTTGAGCTCGGCTTCGAGCTCTTTGATTCGCCGCTCCAGGTCAGCCCCATTGAATACGCGTGTGAACCAAGAAGTGGATTTTTCGGCCATGGTGATGCTCCGTTTATAGATTTGAAATACGCGTTTGAAAAGTTTTCGATGTCTCAGGCACGGCTCAGTGCACGGCCTGTACGGGCTCGACCCCCGTCACCAACTCACCCAGCGAGGTGACATCCAGGATCAGCGCCACTTCGCCACTGCCCAAAATGCTGGAGCCCGAAATACCGCGCAGGGTCTTGAACAAGCGCCCCAACGGTTTGATGACCGTTTGCTGTTGCCCCAGCAGCACTTCGACTTCAATGCCGTACTGCCCCCTCTGAGAGTTGACCACCACCACGCTGACGCGCTCCGTGTGGCTGGACTCCACCGTGTACAGGGTGCGCAGCCGTACCACCGGCAGCACCGCGCCGCGCAGCTCCAGGCAGTGGCGCCCACTGGCGTCGACCTTGACGTGCTGGCCACCCGATTCGATGACTTCCACCACG
>CAJASG010000423.1 GCA_903944555.1 uncultured beta proteobacterium | reverse complement strand
CCTTCATCCAAGCCGCTGAAAAACTGCTTGGCAATAATGGCTGCGAGTGAGCCGTAAAGGTAAAAGTCATACCACTCAAAAACGGTGCCGAGTGAGGAAGCGAAGATAACTTTCTTCTCTTCCGCAGACATCGGCCGTGCGACTGTTGTTGCCATAAATTTGTCTCCTTCAATGTTGAATAACCGACGCCACGCCGGGCATCTGGGTCGGACTATCAATTGACCTACTGACGGTACTCTGACGGCTTTCTTGCAAACACTTACGCCAATCTGAATGGCGACTTACAACTTAGTATTTACCCTTTCAATTTATTTTGCAATGCGAAATATCGAGGCAAATTTAAGGTAACGCAAGAAATCGATACTAGGGTTTCCGATAGTAAAAATAGCGGTGAAATTTCAAAAATATGTTCCCCCGCCACACCACGAACCGCCCCGATGCTTACCAAAGGATTACGTAAGGGGTGGGTCAGTCCTCATTTGCAAAATCCGGCCCATGTGCTAGCAACACATTCAAAACTATTCCAACCCTTCACAAAGGAATCCCACATGAGTGATCCCGTGGTCGACAAGATCCAAAAGCATCCGAAGTACCTCGAACTTCGCTCCAAACGCGGCGGCTTCGGCTGGTTCCTGACATTGTTGATGATGGTCGTGTACTACGGCTACATCGCACTGATCGCGTTCAACAAGCCATTCCTGGCACAACGCATGGGTGACGGCGTCACCTCGGTGGGCGTCCCTATTGGTATGGGTGTCATCGTTTTTACAGTGATCATTACGGCCATCTACGTGCGCCGCGCCAATAGCGAATATGACGACCTGACCGCCGCCATTCTGAAAGACGTTTCCAAATGAAAATGACCAAATCCATCTTTGTAGCGCTGCTGGCGCTACTGGCCTCCGGCCTGGCCATGGCCGCTGGTGCCGACCTCGGGCAAGTTGAAAAACAGCCCACCAACTGGGTGGCTATCGGCATGTTCACCACTTTTGTGGTGGGCACTTTGTTCATTACAAAATGGGCTGCTGCCAAAACCAAATCTGCCGCTGACTTTTACACTGTCGGTGGCGGCATCACCGGCTTTCAAAATGGCCTGGCCATTGCAGGCGACTACATGTCTGCAGCCTCCTTCCTAGGTATTTCCGCTGCGGTGATGGCCTCTGGCTATGACGGGTTGATCTATTCCATCGGCTTTTTGGTGGGCTGGCCCGTCATTACGTTTTTGATGGCTGAGCGCTTGCGCAATCTGGGCATGTTCACCTTCGCGGACGTGGCCGGTTACCGCTTCCAGCAAAAGCCGATCCGCATTTTTGCGGCTTCGGGAACGCTGGTGGTGGTGGCTTTCTACCTGATCGCCCAGATGGTGGGTGCGGGCTCCCTGATCAAACTGTTGTTCGGCCTGGACTACTGGCTGGCGGTGGTGATTGTCGGCGCGCTGATGATGATTTACGTGCTGTTTGGCGGCATGACAGCCACCACCTGGGTGCAGATCATCAAGGCTGTTCTACTGTTGTCGGGCGTGACCTTCATGGCCTTCATGGTGATGTCCAACTTCGGCTTCAGCTTTGAGAACTTGTTTGCTGCTGGCGTCAAAGTCAAAACCGACATCGCCATCACCGGTGGAAAAACTGCCGAAGATGCAGCCACCATCGGCCAAGCCCTCATGGGACCTGGCGGCTTTATCAAGGACCCGATCTCTGCCATCTCCTTCGGTTTGGCACTGATGTTCGGTACCGCTGGTTTGCCACACATCCTGATGCGCTTCTTCACGGTGCCTGATGCCAAGCAAGCACGCAAGTCCGTGCTGTGGGCCACCACCTGGATTGGCTACTTCTACATCCTGATTTTCATCATCGGCTTCGGCGCGATCACCATGGTGTTGACCAACCCAGAGTTTGCGGACACGGCCAAGGGCATCATCAAGGGCGGCGGCGGATCGGCCAACATGGCTGCGGTGCTGGTAGCCAAAGCGGTTGGTGGCAATGTGTTCTTCGGCTTCATCTCCGCAGTGGCATTTGCAACGATTCTGGCTGTGGTCGCAGGCTTGACACTGTCAGGCGCTTCTGCGGTGTCCCATGACATCTACGCCATCGTGATCAAAAAGGGCAACGCTGACAGCGACTCTGAGCTGAAAGTATCCCGTATCACCACCCTGGTTCTGGGTGTGGTCGCCGTGACGCTGGGCATTTTGTTCGAGAAGCAAAACATTGCCTTCATGGTGTCTTTGGCCTTCGCGATTGCCGCGTCTGCCAACTTCCCCGTGCTGTTCATGTCCGTGCTGTGGAAAGATTGCACCACCAAGGGCGCTGTTACCGGCGGCTTTATGGGTCTGATCTCGTCCGTGGGCCTGACTGTGGTGTCGCCATCGGTGTGGGAAGCCACACTGGGCAACCCCAAAGGCTCGGCACTGTTCCCCTACTCATCGCCCGCCTTGTTCTCCATGGCGATTGGCTTTATCGGCATCTGGTTGTTCTCCATTTTGGATCGCAGCCCACAAGCCGCCAAAGAACGCGCTGCGTTCCCTGCGCAGCAAGTGCGTTCGGAAACCGGTTACGGCGCTTCCGGCGCTTCCGGCCACTAAAAGGCAAATTCAAGCAAGTGGGTTACGGCCCACGTTTGCGAAATATCAACCGGGCCATGCGCCCGGTTTTTTTTGCTCGAATAGCGGCACAATGGTGGACATGAACCCCCACGCCAGCAACGTCGTTCAAGTGAGTGACCCATTGCAAGCCTTGCGCCAGCAGGCCGAGGCCATTGCAGCCGAGGGTCCCGCTCCGGCTGGACAGTCCGTTCAGGCCATGACCCAGGAGCAACTCCAGCAAACCATCCACGAGCTGCGGGTGCACCAGATCGAACTGGAGATGCAAAACGAGGAACTGCGCAGCACGCAAAACGCATTGGCCGCCGAGCAAGCGCGGTATTTTGACCTGTACGACCTCGCTCCGGTCGGCTATTGCACGGTGAGTGCCGCCGGGGCCATTCTGCAAATCAACCTGACCGCCGCAAGCAGTTTGGGGCGCGCGCGGGGCGCATTGGTCAAGCGCATGTTCAGCCAATGCATTTTTCTGGAAGACCAAGACATCTACTACCTGATGCGTAAAAAGCTGTTGGCTGCGGGTGAACCCCAGTCCTGCGAGTTGCGCATGGTCAAGCACGATGGCACCCTTGTCTGGGTGCACCTGAGTGCGGCAACTGCCACCGAAGCCGATGGCGCGCAGGTGCTGCGTATCGTGCTCACCGACATATCCGTTCAAAAGCGGGAAGAAGAAACGCGGCGCCAGAACCAGACGCTACTGAAGAGCGAAGCCTTTACCCGCGCCATCATGGACTCGGTCGGTGCCGAAATTGCGGTCTTGAACCGCGACGGCGTCATTGTTGCAGTGAATCAACCCTGGCGGGACTTCTCCATCGCTAACGGCCTGGTGCAGGGTGAAGCGACGCTGCGCACCGACATAGGCACCAACTACCTTGCAGTATGCCAAGCAAGTGCGGCGGAGACGGGGGAAAATCCGGCACCAAGCGTTTGCACCGGCATCCAGGCAGTCTTGGATGGACGCCTGCCCTACTTCACCTTTGAGTACCCTTGCGACACGCCGCAACAGGCCCACTGGTTCAGCATGCACGTGACACCGCTGGGGCTGGATCGCCAGGGCGTGGTGATCTCACACAGCAACATCACCCAACGCAAGCGAGCCGAAGTAGCGCTGAGTTTCACCCGCTTCAGTATTGAAGCTGCCTCTGAGGCCTTGCTCTGGATGACCCCGGATGCCCGCATTGTGGATATCAACGCAGCGGCCTGCCACATGTTCGGCTACACCAGGGAGGAGTTGCTCCGAATGAGCGTCACGGATATGGCCCGTGATCCAACCGATATTGATGCACGGTGGCAAAAGCATTTCTCCGAGCTTCGACAGTCTCACACAAGGAAATTTGAGACCGCCTACTATGCCCGGAACGGCACGCTGATTTCAGTGGAGGTGATTGCCAATTACGTGCAATTCGATGGCAAAGAATACAGCTGCGCCTTTGTGCGGGACATCACCGGGCGCAAACAAAATGCGATAGCACTGTTGGCGGCCAAAGCCGAGGCCGAAAAGGCCAACCATGCCAAGTCCCGTTTTCTGGCTGCTGCCAGCCACGACCTGCGTCAGCCGCTGTCGGCGCTGTCCCTGTACGTTGGAGTGCTCAAAAGTCGGGTAGCTCCTGAGAACAAGGACCTCATGGCCCGCATTGAGGCCTGCTGTGACAGCCTGACCCAACTGCTCTCGGATCTGCTGGACGTCAGCAAACTCGATGCCGGGGTAATCACCCCGAAACTGTCCGACTTTGCTGTGGATGAGTTTTTAAAACCATTGACAACGGTGCACGCCGCCGAGGCCAATCTTAAAGGGCTGCGCTTGCGCCTGCATCCCAGTGGGGG
>CAJASG010000422.1 GCA_903944555.1 uncultured beta proteobacterium | reverse complement strand
GCTCAATTGCGCACCGCCCCACCAGTCCAGCTCGGTCACCTGGGTGACGTTGCGCGCGTCAAACCAGGCCTTCAGACCCAGGGGTACGACAAAGCGGGGCTGCTGGCCTGAGTCCAACAGGGCAGCGATTGTGGCGTCGCACAGATGGTCATAGTGGTTGTGGGAAATCAGCACCACATCAATGGGCGGCAACTGGTGGGCCTGCAGCGGTGCGGGCACCCGGCGCGGCGCACCAAAGCGGCCGTAGGGCCCGGCAAAGTCGGCTAAGGTGGGATCGAGCAAGATGTTCAGCCCGGCCACTTGCAACAACACCGTGACATGGCCCAACCAGGTGACCACCGGGGCCTGCTGGCGCACGCTCAAACGGGCGTGGTCAACTGGCACGCTCCACGCACGGGCAAATGCGCCGTAGCCTCCAGCCGGCTCGGACACCGGCTTGAAGTCGCCACGCAAGGAGCGCCAGACCATCTCATACCAGGGGAAGTTGCCAATCACCACGGCCGGGTCACTGTTGGCAAAACCGTGGGGGCGGTGGTGTGCTGGCGTCATGGGCTGTTCGGGTTCCAAAAAACCCTGATTCTCGGGGCAATCCGATGTCCGCCCCAAAAATGCACGCGGGACTCAGGGCGGCGTGGCACTCAGCTCCGTTCGTGTCCCCCGCCCTGCGGCCTCCTCCTTGACCTCACTGCACTGAGCGCCGCGCCGTCCTGAGTCAGCCAACACTGCTCGCTGCCGAGGACATTGGGTTGGATGGTGCAGCGTGGACTTGGGGTTTTGCCAAATCAAGGAGGAGCCCGCAGGGCGGGGGACATTCGCGGAAGCATTCGCCCCGGTGGCATCGGCTTGCGCGAACCTGCGTATGGGCGGACCCCGGTCGTCCGGCATCGCCTAAATCCGATAGTTCAACACTCGGTTACCTGACCGGTCTGCATTGCGTTCACTTCAATGTGGTTCACAATCAGTCGACCCATGTCAGACGAATACCAAATTGAAATTCCCCAGTCCTTTATGGCGCTGTACACCGACCCCGGGCGCTCCAAACCCAATGCGCCTAGGGAGGTAGTGGCCGCGCGCTATGAGTTGTGCGACGACCTGGCCAACCTGCTGACGCAAAAGAGTGTCGAAATGCAATTCGGACAGGACCTGACCGAGTCGGGGGTGCTGCTGCGTTGCTACCAGGGGCTGCTGGGGGACGACGCGGTGGTGAACCCTTTGGAGGCCGAATGGGTGGTGCGCCGGCTGGCGGAGCTATTAAATTGGGAGCAGCCTGCGCACATTCCATAAGGGCTGACGCCCGTTTAGGCACTCAATCCGCAGCGGGCGCGCCTTTGATGGACAAGGCCAACTCGTACAGCGCGTTACGCGGCTCACCGGTGATGTCGGCTGCCAGTTTGACTGCGGTTTTGAGCGGTAATTGCTCCAGCAACAGCTTCAGAATGCGACTGTCCTGCCCCGCCTCCACCGCAGCTGGTGCCGGGTGCAGTACCAGCGCAAACTCGCCGCGCAAGCGGTTGGAGTCTTGCGCTAGCCAATCCGACAACGCGTCGGCGCTGACGGTCGCAATCTCTTCAAATTGTTTGGTCAACTCCCGCCCCACCGTAATCAGCCGCGCACCCAGCGGCTTCATGGCTTGGGCAAAGGCCTCGATGCGGTGCGGCGCCTCCAGCAGCACCACCGCCCGCTCCTGCGCAGCCAAGACCTGGACCGCCAGCGCCCGTTCTCCCGCTTTGTTGGGCAAGAAGCCCACGAAGACAAAGCCCCCTGCTCCACCACCCGCCTCTGAAACGCCTGCGGCTGACAGCACCGTCGTCACACTACTGGCACCAGGCAGTGGCATGGCGCGCAGGCCCTGGGCCCGCACCGCCGCCACCAACCGGGCACCGGGGTCGCTCACCCCAGGCGTGCCGGCATCACTGACGTAAGCCACACGTTGGCCTTGGCGCAGATGATCAATCACCACTTGCGCGGCCTGCTCTTCGTTGTGCTGGTGGAGTGCAATGAGTTGGGACGTGCTTTTATCGATACCGTAGGCCCTCAGCAGGGTTTGGGTATGGCGGGTGTCTTCACAGGCGATGGCGTCGGCCAGCGCCAGCACATGCAGGGCGCGCAAGGTGATGTCGGCCAGGTTGCCAATGGGCGTGGCCACCACATACAAAGTGGAGGGCGGATAATGCTGATCAGCCGCCGCATCGTGCGCCGCGCTCAGGGCAGCTGTATAACTGGAAGTCAATGGTGTTTCCTCAAATCAAGACGATGGCCCGGGCCGGAACCACCAAACAAGTGGGCGATGCCGCAGAAGATGCCGCACTGCTTTACCTGCAGCAAGCCAAATTACGCCTTCTGGAACGCAATTATCGGACGCCCGGACGCGGTGGTGGTGAAATCGATCTAATCATGCGCGCGCCAGACGGCACCACCGTTTTTGTCGAAGTCCGCCAGCGCAAGAGTAGCAGCCATGGCGGTGCAGCCGCCAGCGTGACGTTTGCCAAGCAGCGGCGCATCGTCTTTGCGGCACGCCACTACCTGATGCGTCTGCGCGAGCCACCCCCCTGCCGCTTTGACGTGGTGGTGCTGGAGCCCACCGGCATTGAATGGCTTCAGGGTGCATTTGATGCGCAATGAATACGGCAAAGACCGGCGCAACCACCGGCGCGCAGGGGATGTGTTGGCCCGCGCACCGTCTCCAACTTCCGGCACGGGTATCATTGGCACCATGCTGGAACAACGAATTCAACAACACTTTATCGACAGCGCCGATCTGAAATACCAGGCCGCGCAAGTTTTGAGTAAACCCATTGCAGCCGCGGTACAGGCCATGCTGGCCTGCGTCACCAGCGGTGGCAAAGTACTGGCCTGTGGCAACGGCGGCTCTGCAGCCGATGCGCAGCATTTTGCTGCCGAGTTTGTCGGCCGGTTCGAACGTGAACGCCCCGAGCTGGGCGCCATTGCGCTGACCACCGACAGCTCCATCATCACGGCCATTGCCAACGACTACGACTTCAACGTCATCTTCTCGCGCCAAGTGCGGGCACTGGGATCACCCGGTGACGTGCTACTGGCCATTTCCACCAGCGGCAACTCCGCCAACGTGCTGGCCGCCATCGAAGCGGCCCATGCGCGTGAAATGGTGGTGGTAGGCTTGACCGGACGGGGCGGCGGCAAGATGGCCCTGGTGTTGCGCGACACCGACGTGCACATTTGTGTGCCGCACGAGCGCACCGCACGCGTGCAAGAAGTCCACATATTGGCGCTGCATTGCATTTGTGATGCCGTTGATGCCCAACTTTTGGGCGACCAGGAAACACCATGACCATGACATTCCAGCGCACCGCGCTGTACACCCTACTGGCCAGCAGCCTGATCAGTCTTTCGGCCTGCGTGCCGCTGATTCCCTTCATGGTCGGTGGTGCGGTGGTGGGTGGCGGCATGGTGGCAACCGACCGGCGCACCTCGGGTAGCGTGCTGGAAGACGAGGGCATTGAGCTGCGCGCCAACAGCCGCATTCGGGAAAATGTTGGCGACCGCGCCCACGTCAACGTCACCAGTTACAACCGCCAGGTGCTGCTCACCGGCGAAGTCCCCTCGGCACAGGACAAACAACTGGTGGAGAAGATCGTCTCCGGCGTCGACAACGTGCGCAATATCGTCAATGAGTTGGCGGTGATGGGCAATTCAAGCTTCACCCAACGCTCCTCCGACACCTTGGTCACCGGGCGCGTCAAAGCAGCTTTGGTGGATGCCCAGGACTTGTTTGCCAACTCATTCAAGATCACCACCGAGCGTGGCACCACCTATGTCATGGGCCGCGTGACACCACGCGAGGCAACCCGGGCCACCGAAGTCATCACCGGAGTGTCGGGGGTACAAAAGCTGGTGCGTGTGCTGGAAACCATCAGCGAAGACGAGCTGGCACGCACTTTGCCACAGGCGCCGCCCAAAACACAGACGCAACCCAGCGTCAAGAACTAAAGAAAGCGGCCTACGGGCTGTTTTTTTTGCGCCGCAAATCGTCAAAGCTTCACTAGCTGAAACTCCTCTGACACCCCGACGCTTAGAGTGAACAGGGAACTGCCCAAGCGGTTGGTAACCGGGCAAAACATCCGCAGTTGTTCATGCAGCTTGAGTCCGCGTAGACATATCTTCAGTGGCCCTAATTACTAACGTTCAAACCGGGGCAATTCACTTGTCTATGTTACCGCGGCCTGAGCTTCAGCCTGAAATACAGCCACCAATCGCCGCCTGAACAATATTCCACGCAGGACTATTTCATACTATTTTTGATGTTTTTGATGTTTTTGATGTTTTTGATGTTTTTTATGTTTTTTATGTTTTTTATGTTTTTTATGTTTTTTATCAAATTCAATACATAATGAGTTCCGTGGCGGAGTTGCAATTCGCTTTACTCATACATTGCGAAGTGCATTAAGTAGTCGAAGAGTTGCAGATCAGTCGAGGCCACGCGCACTTGTGGCGCCAACGAATGCATGCAAATGGACGTAGATATGACACTGTCGGTCGGTGACAACCCATTCACTTGCGGGGAGCGTGAATCAAAGCACTCGCCCTTCGAGGAACATACAAACATCTGCCGAAAAATTCAGAACCGAATGGTTGCCCGCGTTTCGGTTGCCGGTCGAGTACAGGTTTATCAGAACCCACACACATCCATTGATGCTCGCCTCATCGAAGTCTCGACAGAGGGGTTTTCACTGTTTCTCGACTATCAGTTGCGCCATTTACAAACCTATCACGTACAGCTACAGGTATTTCGGAACGCGACGACCTACCGTGTTGATGTGCAAGCGCAATGTGTCTATGCCGCGCTGGTGCGCTCCGAAGGTTTCAGGCACGGCTTCCAGTTCGGCCCATTGGACAGTGTTGCCGAAGATGCCCTGCTAGCAATCCTCGCATGAGTGCCATACAACAAACAGCGTTTCATGGAATCGGTGCTGCACCTTCGGGCCTGGGTCTGCGCAGTCAACAGCGTCTGTTGCTCCAGATTTTTGCACTGATGTCCACCCTGATCGTTCCTGTTGCGACCTCGGCAACGGCGCTGATTTCTCCCGCGCTTGTCGACAGTCCACCGGAATACCGATCCTACCTAATCGCCATCGCCGATGCCTTGCTTGCGAGCAAACTGGCATATGAACAGGCATTCAGAGAATGGAGCCTCAACGGTACGAACGCACTATCTGGCTTAGCTACGTTGTTGCTACCGGTCGTCGCTCTATTTTCAGTTTGGACAGGCTATTTCTTCACCCGGTGGCACGTGGTGCGCAATCAGAGGCGCAACACCGTGGCCGGATCCAGTGATGTGATGCAAGCCATCTTGACGGCAGCCCCGGTGCGCGTATTTTGGAAGGACCGTAATCTGCGCTACTTCGGTGGCAACATGCTCTTTGCAAGGGATGCCGGAGTGACGCATGCAGATGCGCTGGTTGGCAGGAGTGACGCAGAGTTGGGGTGGACGATGCACACAGTGACTTGTCGCACCCATGAACTGGCAGTGATGGCGACGGGAATCCCCAAGCTTTTTCATGACGAATTGCACACCACTCCAGCCGGTAAGAAAATTTGTCTCCGAATGTCCTGGGTGGCTCTGAAAAACAGCAGAAATGAAACCATCGGCGTGCTGGGGGTCTATGAAGACATAACTGAGAGCAAACAATCTGAAGAAAAGTTGCAACAGCTATCCATCGCGGTCGAACAAAGCCCGGCCTCTGTGGTCATCACGGATCTGGATGCGCATATTGTCTATGTGAATCCGCGATTCACAGAAGTCACTGGCTATAGTTCGGAGGATGTATTAGGGAAAAATCCACGTATTCTCCACTCCAACTTGACACCGCAAGAAACATTTTCAGACCTGTGGAGCAAGCTCGCCAACGGCAAGTTGTGGAGTGGTGAATTTATCAACCAACGAAAGAACGGCGAAGTTTACTGGGAAGAGTCCCAAATCGCGCCGGTCAAAAGTCCTGTCGGCGTTATCACTCACTACGTGGCAGTCAAAACAGACATCAGCTTGCGCAGGCAACTTGAATTAGAGCGTGAAGCGGCACATGAGCGACTGCAAAAAATTTCCAGCCAAGTGCCCGGAATGGTCTACCAATACCTGCAGCGTACCGATGGCAGCAGTTGTTTTCCTTTTGTAAGTGAGGCCATCCGCGATATTTACAGGCTAAGTCCGGAGGATGTGCGAGACGATGCGTCCAAGGTCTTTGCCAACATCCACCCCGATGACTACCGGGCTTTGCTGGCGTCGATCCGGGCATCCGCCGATCAACTTGAGCCCTGGCGCCATGAGTACCGACTACTCTTCAGTGATGGCACAGAACGCTGGCTGCATGGCAATGCCCTGCCACAGCGCGAAGCCGAGGGCGGTGTCTTATGGAATGGCTTTATTACCGACATCACGGAGCGCAAGCATCTGGAAAGCCATGCTCGCCAGTTGGCCTCGATGGATGCCCAAACATTAAGCAATCTCACCGCCGAAACGATCAAACACCTGGCCGACTACGATGGATTGACCTCCCTGCCGAACCGACGCCTGTTGCACACGCGCCTATTGCAGGCGCTGAAATCAAGCGCGAATTTGGGGCATTGGGGTGCCATTCTGTTGGTTGACCTTGATGACTTCAAAACGGTCAACGAAGCCTTGGGGCATGACAAGGGGGACGATCTGCTGAAGCAGGTCACCCGCCAACTCCTCGCACGCGCAGGTAAAAATAACACGGTGGCCAGACTGGGTGGGAATGAGTTCGCCGTAATACTGGAAGGGCTGAGCCAGACCGTTCAGGGCGCGACCTCGCATGCCCAAGGTGTGGCTGCGGATATTCTGCAGGCCCTCAACCATACCTATCAACTTGGAGAGAGTCGCCATCACAGTACGGTGAGCATTGGCATTGCCATGTTTGATGGCACGCACCGGGACAGCACTGAAGTACCCATGCAACAGGTGGAGTTGGCAATGCACCATGCCAAGGTCGCAGGGCACAATAGCTTGCGATTCTTTGATCCGATCATGCAGTCTGTGGCTGCGGTCCGGGCTGCCTTGGAGATAAGCTTGCGCGATGCCTTGGAGAATCGCCAGTTCGAACTCTATTACCAGCCGCAGGTAGAGGGTGCGCATGACATCACGGGCGTGGAAGCCCTGGTGCGCTGGATAGAACCAGTACGCGGAGTGATATCACCAGAAGAATTCATTCCGCTGGCAGAGGAAACCGGTCTCATCCTGCCACTTGGGCAATGGGTGCTGGAGACGGCCTGCATTCAGTTGCAACGGTGGGCCCATCAGCCCGAGTTCGCTGAGTTGACCGTCGCGGTGAACGTCAGCGCGCGTCAGTTTCACCAAAAGGACTTTATCGCGCAAGTTCTGGCAGTGCTGGCCCGTACTGGTGCAAACCCGGAGCGACTTAAATTGGAGTTGACAGAAAGCTTGCTTGTCTCCAGTGTGGAGGAAGTGATCGCCAAGATGAACGCACTTAAAGGTATCGGCGTGGGATTTTCGCTGGACGACTTTGGTACGGGTTATTCCTCACTCTCTTACCTGAAGCGACTTCCGCTTAGTCAATTGAAGATCGACCAAGGCTTTGTGCGAGACATTCTGGATGATGCCAACGATGCCGCGATTGCCAAGATGGTTATCGCACTGGCAAACAGCCTAGGCCTGGGTGTCATCGCCGAGGGCGTTGAAACCGAGGCCCAGCGAATCTTCCTGGAACAGCTGGGTTGTCATGCTTTCCAAGGCTACCTCTTTAGTCGCCCCATCGGGATCGATGCGCTGGAGACCTATGTGAGAAATCAACCCCCATGAATAAACCGAACATCAACCCGCTGGTCACCACGACCATTGCACAAAGCCTGACAGGTGCCATGCCCGCTGAGGCCGGACTATTTAGCACCGTCGCGCTGCAAAACGCCATCTTTAACAGCGCCAACTTCTCTAGCATTGCCACAGACGCCAATGGCGTGATCCAGATTTTCAACGTGGGGGCCGAGCGCATGCTGGGCTACGCTGCAGCCGACGTGGTGAACCAGATTACTCCGGCCAACATCTCCGATCCGCAAGAG
>CAJASG010000421.1 GCA_903944555.1 uncultured beta proteobacterium | reverse complement strand
TGGCCAAGTCGGGCTACGGCAAGTACCTGCTGCGCTTGTTAGAGCAGAAGGTGTATTGACATGAAGGTAACACCCTGCGCCATTGCCGATGTGCTGCTGATCGAGCCCCGTGTGTTTGGGGACGATCGCGGCTTTTTTTACGAGAGCTTTAACCAGCGCGCTTTTGGCCAAGCCACGGGCATTACCTTGCCCTTTGTGCAGGACAACCATTCCAAGTCCGCAAAGGGCGTGCTGCGCGGCTTGCATTACCAGGTTATTAATCCGCAAGGCAAATTGGTGCGGGTGACTGCGGGTGAGGTGTTTGATGTGGCGGTCGACATTCGTCCTGAGTCCCCAACCTATGGCCAATGGGTGGGCGAAATCTTGTCGGGCGACAACAAACGCCAGCTGTGGGTGCCCCCGGGCCTGGCGCATGGGTTTGTGGTGCTGTCCGACACCGCCGAGTTCTTGTACAAGACCACCGACTATTACGCCCCCGAGCATGAGCGCTGCATTGCCTGGAATGATCCCACGCTGGCCATCGCGTGGCCAAACTTGGGCGAGGCACCCAAGCTGTCGGATAAGGATACGGTGGGCGCAGCGTTTCTTAGTTTTAGGCTGTCTTAGACGCCGAGGTGGCGCTCCAGCGCTTCGCGTCCACCGGGGTTTGCCATTAATACCAGGGATGCACCGCCGTTAACCATGTGATCATGCGCAGGATTAAAGACCCATTTCCCGTGCTCATGGGAGGCGACAAGGATGTAGTCGTCTGATTTCGGCACCAAAACACTCACCGGAGTGGCCGTGCGGTGCAACGGAACCTGAACCTCTTCGATACGCAGACCGTCGTCGCTGAGCAGCATTTGGTCCATGAAGTTGACAACATGCGGGCGCAACATGGCAGAGGCAATGCGCATGGCACCGGTGAAGTCCGGGGACACAATCTCATCCGCACCTGCCCGACGGGCCTTGTCGGCGTTGCGAATGTCATGCACCCGTGCCACCACCCGCACCTTAGGGTTGAGTAGCTTCACAGACAAGGACACCATCAGGTTGTGGCTATCGTCCCCTGTTACGGCAAACACCCCTGCTGCTGCGAGCACGCCGGCCTTGCGCAGTGCGTCATCGTCCGCAGCGTCCTCGTGCAGGTACAGCGCGGACGGGTCATGCTCCAACCAACGTGTGAGCGCCTCACGGTCCGCCTCTATGACCACCATTGGGCGTTTGGTCTTGAGCAGCTCTTTGGCCACGTTGGACCCGACGCGACCAATACCGCACACAATGTAGTGGCCCGACAACTTGGCGATTTGCTTTTCCATACGTTTTTTCCTCAGCGCGTCATTGAGATCGGATTCAAGCAGCAAAGCTACCAGCGTGGAGAACAGGTAGCTCATTGTGCCGATACCCACAATGGCAATAGACACGGTGAACAGGCGGCCCATAGGATGTTGACTCATGTCCACAATTTCCCCATAGCCGATGGAGGCTATGGTAATAAAGGTCATGTAAAAACAGTCAATCCAGGTCACCGAAGGGCCGCCGATGGCCCTATACCCAAGCGTGCCGATGACATGCACAAGGACCATCAGTCCGGCGCCATACATCAGTCCCTTGAAGTGCGGACTCCGTAGAAGTTTATTCAAATCTATTCCACCCAGGTTCGGTATTGGGTAAATTGTAGCGATGGCACCGCTCATGTACCTTGCATTTGGTCGTGTTAGCATCCCTCACGAATTTCCGTCAACACAGCCTCTGGACACATACCATGAACCGCTGCACTGCTTTCACACTCTCACGCGTCGCCGCCACAGCCGCATTGCTGGTCTTCAGCGTATCTGCCATGGCGCAGTTGGCCGTGCGCCCCTTTCCCCCAAACGCACAGCGCGGTGCAATGGTGGTGACCAACGCACCCGAACTCCTTCTCAACGGCAAGGCAGAACGCCTGTCGCCAGGAGCGCGCATACGGGCGGCCAACAACATGCTGGTCATGTCGGCAGCGCTGACGGGGCAGGACCTGCTGGTCAACTACACGCGCGAACCCCAGGGTCTGATCCACGAGGTGTGGATTTTGAACGCAGCAGAAGCACAGGTTCCACTGGTCGCCAAGCCCTGACCCCATTCGCCGTTCGTCTTTAGACGATCCAACGCGAGATTCAGCAGGTATTGCAATCTCTGGTTTTGTTGAAATGCGTAGCCTTTCATTCTCCAGCACCCGTGCAGCATGCGCAAGACGCTTCTAAATCAATAGCAAATCAAGTATTCTCATGTCTAAAAAAGTATTTATCAAGACCTTCGGCTGCCAAATGAACGAGTACGACTCGGACAAAATGACCGACGTGCTGCACGCGGCGCAGGGCTACGAACCCACCGATGATGTGGAAGAGGCGGACTTGATCCTGTTCAACACCTGTTCGGTGCGAGAGAAGGCACAAGAAAAGGTTTTTTCAGACCTGGGCCGCATCAAACACCTCAAAGCCAAGGGTGTTCAAATTGGAGTGGGCGGCTGTGTGGCCAGCCAGGAGGGAGCGGCCATCATCGCGCGGGCCCCGTATGTTGACGTGGTGTTTGGCCCCCAAACGCTACACCGACTGCCAGATCTGTTGAACCAACGACTGCTGCAGAATCGCCCGCAGGTAGACATCAGTTTCCCCGAAATTGAAAAATTTGATCACCTCCCGCCAGCCAAGGTGGACGGCGCTTCCGCCTTTGTAAGCATCATGGAAGGCTGCTCTAAATATTGCAGTTACTGCGTAGTGCCCTACACCCGAGGGGAAGAGGTCAGTCGTCCATTTGAAGACGTGCTGGTGGAGATTGCCGGCCTGGCCGATCAGGGTGTGAAGGAGGTAAACCTACTCGGGCAAAACGTGAATGCCTACCGGGCAAGAATGGTCGGCGCAGAGTCAGCGCTGACTGCCGAAATGGCCGACTTTGCCACCCTATTGGAGTATGTAGCCGACATTCCCGGGATTGAGCGCATCCGCTACACCACGAGCCACCCCAACGAGTTCACCCCGTCGTTGATTGCAGCCTACGACAAGCTGCCCAAGCTGGTGAGCCACCTGCATCTGCCTGTACAACACGGCTCTGATCGCATTTTGATGGCGATGAAACGCGGCTACACCGCGATGGAATACAAGAGCACCATCCGCAAGCTGCGCGCCATCCGTCCGGACATGGCAATCAGCAGCGATTTTATCGTTGGCTTCCCGGGAGAGACCGATCAGGATTTCGGCAAGATGATGAAACTCATCGACGACGTAGGTTTTGACAATAGTTTCAGTTTCATTTTCAGCCCGCGCCCGGGCACGCCTGCGGCCAACCTGCAAGACGAAACACCCCATGAGATCAAGCTACAACGCCTGCATCACTTGCAAGAGGCCATCAACACAAGCATCACCCGCATCAGTGAAAGCCGGCTGGGCACAGTGCAGCGGATTCTGGTCGAGGGAGTGTCTAAACGGAACGCCAATGAACTGATGGGACGTACGGAATGCAATCGGGTCGTCAATTTTGCGGGCGACACGAAGTGGATCGGTCAATTAGTAGATGCACAGATTACGGAGACACGCACCTATTCACTGCGGGGTGAGTTGGTGGCTAGTTAGGGCTAAAACGGTAACCGCTGCGGAGTGTGCACCATACTCCCCATTAAGACAGCTAGGAACAAGATGGGTTAGATGGGCGGTTACTAACACCTCCCCTTGCCTGGCTTTTAGAGAACCACCTCCAAGGTTATGCGTCATTCAGGAACACGCAAAAAAAAAAGCCCCCGCGATTGCTGGGGCGTTTCCGGTTTAATAGCCTGACGATGTCCTACTTTCACACGGGAATCCGCACTATCATCGGCGCAGAGTCGTTTCAC
>CAJASG010000420.1 GCA_903944555.1 uncultured beta proteobacterium | reverse complement strand
TTAGCGGACACGGGTTTCTTCCAGGCCGGGGGAATACTGGTGGGAACGCATGTGTTCATGGGCTACCGAAACCACCTTGGCGTAGGGTGGGTGTCAGGGGTGCCAACCGTTGATTTGGATTTTGCCCGTGCAGGTAAGAACATTTCCGTGGCGATACCGTCGGATGTCAAGATGGATATGGGGGCTGCCATCGACTCGCTCAAAATGGGGTTTGTGCCAGTAAAAAGTCTGACCACCTATGTTAAATCCGACGAAACGGACCTGCAAATCGACTTCGTCACCTCAATGCACCATGGCGGCGACACGACCGTTTTGGTGAAAGCGCTCAATGCGACCATGCAGCCGCACAAGTTCATGGAGTTTTCGATGGAGACGCCCATTCAGATGACGGTACTCGCACAACAAGGGTCCATTACCGTAACCGTGCCGCCGCCAGAAAAATATGTGGTTCACAAGCTGCTGGTTTACGGTGAACGCCCACAAAGCGGCACGGTTAAATCGATGAAAGACCTGGAACAAGCCGCGGCGCTGGTGGACTATCTTGGTCGGCACGATGCGGACGCTCTAAATGGTGCCTGGGTAGATTTGCTTGGCCGTGGTGATGGTTGGTTGCAACGGGCACAGGAGGGCTTGCTGGCACTGAAAAACCGATACCCAAGCATTGATACCCGTGCGTTGGCGCTGTAATTGGTTGGCGTGCGTATTTCCCCAGTATTCGCGTCTTGGTGGTAGCTATGTGCGTAGCTTGGGCGGGCAGAATACAAGAAAAGCGCCATGAACCCCGGTCTTTTTGGTGTTTAACTTCTCGCCAGAACTGCCGATGTCTATAAAAGGGCTTCCTTGTGTTCTGGCGTCAGGGGCCCAAAATGAACGGGTATCGCAGACCTTATGGGCGCTTAGTCCATGGGGTGCTTGGCGATAATCTTTGCTGTTTGGTTTATCTAGGAGCTCACCATGGCTAGCATTTCATCTACCGGTATCGGCAGCGGGCTTGATGTCACCAGCATCATCACCCAACTGGTGGCGCTGGAGAAGCAGCCACTGAAGAATCTGGAGCTGAAGGCCACCAACGTCAGCGGTCAGATCTCTGCCATGGGGGACATTAAGTCTCAGTTCGCCGGACTCACCGACGTGGCCACACGCCTGTCAACCGCCACTGCCTGGGCGGCGCGCAATGCCAGCTCAAGCAATACCAGCGCGGCCACCATTGCCGTGACCAATGAGGCGGCGGCTACCTCCTTTAGGCTGGATGTGGATGCATTGGCGCAAAAACAATCTGCTTCATCCCCCGCCCTTGCCGCTGGTGGCCTGGTCGGGGCGGGCACCATGTCGTTTCGCCTGGGCAACTGGGCTGCACCGACCGGCTCTACGGGCGATGCCGGGGCCGATAACACCGCCGCTGCAGCAAGTGCGGCAACATTGGCCAACACAGCCGCCACCGCGCTGTCGACGGCCAACAGCACTGCCCAGACCGCCGCTGACAACTTGCTCATAGCCACGAATGCCGATACGGCCTTGACGGCAGCCTACCCGACGGCAGGTACTCCCGAGGGGGACTACGCAGCGTTGTACAAGACCTGGGTCAGCGCGATCGGTGCCAACGATCACCTCGCCCCCGCTTTGGCGACCGCCGAGGCAAACGCAAAACTTGCGGTGGATAACGCTTACGGCTTACTCACTGGTGGGGAACAAGGCCCCGTGGATGCACTGGCCACCAGAGCAGTTGCGACCACAGCCTCCACCAGCAAGGGCACGGCGGTGGCCGCAGCAACCGCCAGTACTAACGCAGCAGCAGCAGTCACCGCAGCGCGCCCCAGCTTCACCGCGGCATCCGGCAGTGCAGATGTATCCGTAACCGTGTTAGCAACCGACACCGTGGCCACCTTGGCTACCAAAATCAATGCAGCCAACGCGGGCGTGGTGGCCACCACTTTTTTTGACGGCACCAGCGACCGGCTGCTGCTCAGTTCCAAGGATACTGGCGTTGCAGCAGGCTTTCGGGTACAGGTAAGCGACACGGGCGACAGCAATAACACTGATAACTCGGGCCTGTCACGCTTCGCCTACGACCCGCAAACCAGCGCCTACGGCATGGGCAGCAGCGGCATTTCGGCGCAATATGGCTCCGACGCAAAGGCCCGCATCAATGGCCTGGCAGTTACATCCAAATCCAACACGCTTACTGGCAATCTGCCGGGCGTGACGATAGAACTCAAGGCCACCACCACCACGGGCTACGGCACGGTGACCGAAGCCAAGTCGCCGGTGAGCATGTCCATCAGCGAAGACGTGACCCTGGCGGTTAAGAATGTGAACGACTTCGTGACCGCCTATAACACCTTGAACAAAACTTTGGCGGACCTAACCAAGTACGACGCGGGTACCAAAACAGCGTCGTTGTTTCAAGCTGACTCAAGCATTCTGGGTCTGCAAAGTGTCCTGCGCAACATGTTGGGGTCGATCAGCACGGGCAGCAGCTACAGCCGCCTTTCCGATGTGGGTATTGAGCGCCAGCTGGATGGCTCTTTGAAGATGAACACCTCCAGGCTCAGCACTGCCGCCAACAATGGCACCGAGCTGCAAAAGCTCTTCACCACCAACAATAGCAACACGCAGACCAACGGGTTTGCAATGAAGTTTGCGGCACTGGGTAACGGGCTTTTGGCCTCCACTGGCGCTGTATCCAATAAGTCAAAGGCCTTGAGTGAAGCTTTAGCCAGAAATGCCAAAGACCAAACCAAAGTTAACGACCGGGCCGCTGCAACAGAGGCGCGCCTGCGTAAAACCTACACTGCACTGGATACCAAGATGGCTAGCCTGACCGCTTTGAACAGCTATGTGGCACAGCAGGTCACCACCTGGAATAAATCCTCAAGCTGATTTTATTAGTCAAATCGCGCTCTAGCCAAATGGCAGTATGCGCAAGCAGCTACTAAATTCATAGCGCCTGATTGCTTTCGCACTATTATTTTTGTTGTGAAAACCTTGATTTTGCCAACCGGCTGCCGATAACTAAAGCATCTCCATAAGGAATTGCACCATGTTTACCTCAGTCAGCTCCCGCTCAGCCTCTGCCTACAAAAGGGCCAGTGTCGATGCCAGCGTTGACATGGCCGACCCACACCAGTTGGTCACGCTGTTGTTTGAGGCGTTGAATCGCCACCTTGGCGCCGCAAAGCTGCACATGCAGGCTGGCGATATCGCCGGTAAATGCAAACAGATTGGCGCTGCCATGCGCATCTTGGAAGAGGGGCTGATAGCGCCGCTGGATATGGAAAAGGGCGGTGAGTTGGCCAAGAACTTGAAAAGTCTGTATGACTACTGTGTCACCCGCTTGATCATGGCAAATGCCAAAAATGACGCCGCGCTTCTGGACGAAGTGGTGCATTTGATCGAACCCATCGCCAGCGGCTGGAAGCAAATCAGTGGGCAAGGTCCCGCGTATTTGAAATCAGTATGAACGCCAGGAATCACGCCATGTCCGAAATACTGATTGATTACTACAAAGCCATCGAAGACAGCAGTGTCAAGATGTTGGAGGCTGCCAAGGCGGAGGACTGGGATGGCGTGGTGCGCTTTGAAGGTGCCTGCGCAGTCCTGATCGAACAACTGCGCCACCGGGCTCGCACGGAAGAGCTCGACGCTAGCAGTCGGATCGAAAAGGCCCGCATCATGCGACGTATTCTGAACAACGATGCCCAAATTCGTTATCTCGCAGAGCCTTGGCTAGCCCACTTTGACCACAAGTTTGAGGGCCAAAGCGCTCTGCTGCATTGATTGCAGTGCACCCAGTTTCTTGGGGTTACTGCTTAGAGCGCAGCGACAAGCTCTTGTAGTCTGGTTTCCAGATTGCGGACAAACAAAGGCGTGTCAAACAGCGCGCCGCTTTCGTGTACTACCGCAAGATGATCCCGCAAACGCTTGCATTCTTGTGGGTTTGAGGCTAACGCAACAGCCTTTTCCTCGTAGTCCGCCAAGTTGTACGTGATCAGTTCTTCCATTTTTGCAGCAGTGAGTAGTGCCCCTGCCATTCTTGATGCAAAAGAACGTCCGGTATAGGTGAGCACGGGCAATCCCATCCACAAGGCATCGTTGGCGGTGGTGCCTGCATTGAAGGGAAATGTGTCCAGGAACAGGTCGACCACAGCGTAGCGGGCCAAGTAGTCTGGCGGCAAGGCCCGGGCCGCAAAAACGAGTCTATTCTTCTCAATGTCCTGGTCCTGTGCTTCGCGGACCAGGTTGGCCTCGGCCCACGGGTTGTCTGACAACAAGAGCAGTACGCTGCCCGGTGTGCGGTGCAAGATGCGCATCCACACGGCAAACATTTCGGGCGTGTATTTGTAGTTGTTGTTTAGCGAGCAAAAGACAAAACCGTCCGCAGGCAAGCCACAGCTTTCACGGGTGGGAATTGGGCCGATGGGGCGATTTCGGTCACTCACCTGGTACACATTGGGCATGTACAGGGGTTTTTCTGAGTAGAACGGGGCTTCAGATTCGGGAATCAAAAACCGGTCGGCGATGACGTAGTCAATCGAAGGCAGGCCTGTTGTGGCGGGCAACCCCAGGTAGGTGATTTGGATCGGGGCTGGGCGGTAGGCTAATAAGTTGGCCCGCGCCCCGGCGGTTTGACCCTGCAAGTCCACCAGAATGTCGATCTCAGCTTCTCGAATGAGTCTGGCCGCCGCTTCGTCAGAGATTTTGTCAATGCGAACAAAGTGGTCCATCGCGCTGATTACCCTTTGGCGCAGGTCGGAACCATCTTCAGGGCTCCAGCAGTAGCCATAGACCTCAAAGTGTTCCCGGTCATGCAACTCATAGAGTTGGGCTGTAAGCATGGACACCGGGTGCAGCGAGAAGTCAGACGAGACGTAGGCAATACGCAGCTTGGTGTGGCCATAGCCTTTGGGGTTGGCCAGTTTGGGTACGTTCGACAGCACTTTTTTATCTACAAACCGAAGTGCGGCATCCAGTTGTTGCACTGGGTCGTCAGAGACATTCATCATCGCCAAGGCAGAAGTCGCCTTTTGCATATCTTCCAGTGTTATCCCTGGAATCGGTGAGTACACCGGCCAAATGCATTGCTTTTGTCGCAGGTGAATCCAGTGGTGCAGTGCGTCGGGCTGGTTAGGCTCAATGGCTAAACTGCGGCTTAGCCATTGCGATGCTTCGTGAAACTGCTTTTGACCCTCTTGCACGCGCCCCATATGGTTGAGTGCCATTAGCACAAGGGGTTTATTTTCGACGGATTCGGGGGAGATGTTGTCAGCAACCCAGCGCCATTCGGTCAAGGACTTGTCCAGCCGCTTCATGCGCTCAAATAGAGAGCCCAGGTTCAACCGCGGTTGGGCAAATGTGGGGTGAATTTCTATGGACTTGCGGTACGCGGCCTCAGCACCTGGGAAGTCATCCATGTTAGATAGTGTGACCCCGAGATTGAAATAGCCCGCATAGGCGTATGGGGACGGATTGCGGCTTAACCAAGTTTGGTACAGCACGGCGGCCAATGGTGCCCGCGCCCTTGCTTCCATTTGGCCAGCGCAGTCAATCAGCTGGGAAAATTCCAGTTGTCCGTGCCAAGCGCGTTGAAGCACATCTACAAAGTTTTCTTCAAAGGTCGCCACATAAGCCCCATGGATTGGATGTTGAAGCTGAATTACAGCAAGGAATAGGCCGTTTTAAGC
>CAJASG010000419.1 GCA_903944555.1 uncultured beta proteobacterium | reverse complement strand
TCGCAGCGTTTGGCCGGGCCAATGCCCTTGACGCGTTTGAGGTCGTCCGCCGTGGCGTTGAGCAGGCCGGCAATGCCGCCGAACCCCGCGTTGTGGCCCTCGGCCACGGTGTTGCCCTGGAGTTGCAGCAGCTCGTCGGCCATTTGCAGCACACCTTTGCCTTTGATGCCGGTGCGCAGCAGCAGGGCCAGCAGCTCCGCATCGCTCAGGGCGCCAGCCCCACGCGCCAGCAGTTTTTCACGGGGGCGGGCATCGGCTGGGAGGTCTTTGAGGGGCATGGCAGGTGCGGCGGCGGGCTGAATGGGGGCGTGGTGGGGAGCCCGGGTCCCAGGTTTCTACAATAGGGGCCAGTTTATCGGGACTTTTATGACTACTTCGATTCTTTGCGTCCAGCCTGGCTCTTTTCTCACCCTGCATTACCGCCTGGGCGGGCCTGCCGGCGACGCCATCAACACCTTCGATGGCAAACCCGCCACGCTGACCCTGGGCACCGGCGAGTTGTCGCCCGCGCTGGAGACGTATCTGGTCGGCATGGAAGAGGGCGCACGGACGACCTTCGAAGTGCCCGCAGGGGTGGCTTTCGGTGAGCGCAACCCCGCCATGCAGCAGTGGCTGGATGCCAAAGTGCTGCGCGACATGGGCGACGCCAAGGACACCTACAGCGTGGGTGATGTGGTGGAATTCCCCACGCCGGATGGACAAGGAAAATTTGCCGGGGTGGTGCTGCAAGTGCGGTACTCCTTTGGCAAGGACGCCTTGGAAGCGGTATTGTTTGACTTCAACCACCCGCTGGCCGGCCAGCCGGTGACCTTTGAAGTGCAAGTGATTGGTGTGCTGTGAGCGATCCGACCGTGCCCCAGGAAATTCTGTTGGCCGAGCCCCGCGGCTTTTGTGCCGGGGTCGACCGTGCCATTGAAATTGTCGACCGCGCCCTGCAGAAGTTCGGCCGCCCGATCTACGTGCGCCACGAAATCGTGCACAACACCTATGTCGTCAACGACCTGAAAAACCGCGGCGCCATCTTCATTGAAGAACTGGACGATGTGCCCCCCGGCGCCACCTTGGTGTTTTCCGCCCATGGCGTGAGCCAAGCCATTCAGCGAGAGGCTGCGGCCCGTGGTTTTCGTATTTTTGATGCCACCTGCCCGCTGGTGACCAAGGTACACGTCGAAGTGGCCAAGCTGGCCAAAGAAGGCTATGAATTCATCATGATTGGCCACAAGGGCCACCCGGAAGTGGAAGGCACCATGGGGCAGCTAGAAAGCGGCATCCACCTGGTGGAAGACGTGGCCGATGTGGCCCGGGTTGCGCCATCCCAGACCGAGAAGCTGGCCGTGGTGACCCAGACCACCCTCAGTGTCGACGACGCTGCGGACATTGCCGCCGCCGTCAAGGCGCGTTTCCCCAACGCCCGCGAGCCCAAGCAGCAGGACATTTGCTACGCTACGCAAAACCGCCAGGACGCCGTCAAGGTCATGAGCCCCCAGGTCGATGTGGTGATTGTGGTGGGCAGCCCCACCAGCTCCAACAGCAACCGCCTAGCCGAAGTGGCGCGCAAGCTGGGGACCGAGAGCTACATGGTGGACAACGCCGAGGAGCTGAAAGCCGAATGGTTTGTGGGCCGCTCCCGCGTGGGCCTGACCGCCGGTGCCAGCGCCCCCGAGATTTTGGTGAAAGCCGTCATCGATCGCATCAAGGCGCTGGGCGCCGTGTCGGTGCGCAAGATGGATGGCATTGAAGAGACGGTGAAGTTTCCGCTGCCCAAAGGCTTGCGCATGGACGGCGCGACCGAGTTGTAGTTGCTATTTAATTCATAGCTGCTTGCGCAATAGGCGCGGGGGCTAGAGGCCTTTTTTACTTAAGAAAACACGTACCACCATGTTAGACATTACCCTGCTGCGCAAAGACCTCGATTCCGTCGTCGCCCGTCTGGAAACCCGCAAAAGCCCACAAACCTTTCTGGATGTGGAAGCGTTCAAGACGCTGGAGACCGAGCGCAAGACCTTGCAGATGCGCACCGAAGAGCTGCAGTCCAAGCGCAACACCCTGAGCAAGCAAATTGGCCAGCTCAAGTCCAAAGGACCTGCCGGCCAGCCCGAGGTGGACGCGGTCATGGCCGAGGTGGCGGGTTTGAAGTCGGAGCTGGAAGCCTCGGCCACCCGGCTCGACCAGATTCAGGCGGAGCTGCAAGTCTTGCTGCAGGCAGTGCCCAACCTGCCGCACGAAAGCGTGCCGGTCGGGTCCGACGAACACGGCAATGTGGTGGTGCGCAGCTGGGGTGAGCCCCGCGCCCTGGAATTTGAAGCCAAAGACCACGTCGACCTGGGCACCCCGCTGGGCTTGGACTTTGAGATGGGTGTCAAGCTCACCGGCTCGCGCTTCACCGTGATGAAAGGGCCGATTGCCCGCATGCACCGCGCCTTGTCGCAGTTCATGCTGGATGTGCAAACGCAGGAACACGGTTACACCGAGTGCTACACGCCTTACATCGTCAATGGCGACAGCCTGCGCGGCACCGGCCAGCTGCCCAAGTTTGAAGAAGACCTGTTTGCCGCCCGAAAAGGCGGCCAGGAGGGCGAAGCCCAGCCCGACCACACTGCGCTGTACCTGATCCCGACCAGCGAAGTGCCGTTAACCAATTTCGTGCGCGATGTGGTGCTGACCGAGGCTGAATT
>CAJASG010000418.1 GCA_903944555.1 uncultured beta proteobacterium | reverse complement strand
TCCCAGCGGGTACGGGGGTAATCGGTTTGCTGGGTTTCCCAGGTGACGATGCCGCCCTTTACGTAAATCTTCCACGAGCAAGAGCCCGTGCAATTGACACCGTGGGTGGAACGCACGAATTTGTCGTGGGCCCAACGGGTGCGGTAGGCGTCCTCCCAAGTACGGTCTTCACCGTTGGTGACGCCGTGGTCGCCTGAAAAGGGCTCTTTGGGCTGTGAAAAGTAAGTGAGTCGGTCAAGAAAGTGGCTCATGTGATACCTCTGTAAATACGATAAATTTATATAAAAACAGCCTGCAAGCCACGTGGATATTGCGCAAGCAGCTATTAAAAATATAGCGAAATAGTTCTATTTTCTTGGGGATGTGGGGGTTTATGGGTTCTTGATTTCCGAATCTGCGCGCAGATAAAACCACCAGTTCAGCACCAGGCACACCGCGTAGAAAATGGCAAAGCCATACATCGCGTTTTGGGGTGTTCCCGCTTTGATCTGGGTCCCGATCACGACCGGGGCAATGAAGGCCCCGTAGGCGGCGATGGCCGAGGTCCAGCCCAGCACTGGGCCGGCTTGCTGGCGGTCAAAAATGAAGCCGATGCTGCGGAAGGTGGAGCCATTGCCAATGCCGCTGGCGGTGAACAGCACCACGAACAAGGACATGAATGCCAGGAAATACTGTTCGGGTTGGGGCGAGTTGTAGGCCAACAGCATCACGTAGCCGACGGCGGCCGAGGCCAGCACCATCACGCCCGAGATGATTTGTGTGACGATAGACCCACCGACCTTGTCAGATATCCAGCCCCCAATAGGGCGCACCGCTGCACCAACGAAGGGGCCAATCCAGGCGTACGTCAGGGCAGAGGGGGCATTGGGGTTCTTCAGCGCGTGGGCCACCACGCCGGTGGCGGGGTCGATCACATGTTGAAAACCGAAGATCACGGTGATGGCCAGCGGCAGGGCCATGGAGAAGCCAATAAAGGAGCCGAAGGTCACGATGTACAGCGCCGTCATCGACCATGTGTGTTTGTTCTTGAAGATTTCAAATTGTTTGGCGACGTTTTCCTTCATCGTGCCAAAGGCGGCAAGCCGCATGATCAGGAGCGCACTGGCAATGTCCAGTGGAATGGCCACCCACATGCTGATCAGGCCCAGGCCCGTGGGGGCGGGCAGGTACAGGTACAAGCCGAGAATGGCTGGAATGAACGCCAGGGTATAGAGGTAAGTGACCTTGGCGAATGCCGCCAGGACGCCGCCAGTGTCCGGCGAAACGGTTTTGAGGTTGTTCATGCCGAACCAGCACAAAATGGACAGCGGCACCAGTGAGATCACCCATGCAAAGCCCGCGTTTTGAATCCAGGTTGGGGTGCCGGCCACAATCTTGCCGAAAATCCAGCCACTGTCTTTGATCAGCTTCATGGACTCCCCACCGAAGTCTCCAAACAGGCTGATCGTCATCACCAAGGGGATGAGGATTTGCATGGTGGTAACACCAAAGTTGCCCAGACCCGCGTTCAACCCCAGGGCGGTGCCTTGCAGGCGCTTCGGGAAGAAGGTACTGATGTTGGACATGCTGGAAGCAAAGTTGCCGCCACCCACGCCCGACCACAGCGCCATCAGCTGAAACGCCCACAGCGGCCAGTCTTGGTGCTGCAAAGCCATGCCGGTGCCGATGGCGGGTGCCAGCAGCATGGCGGTGGTCAGGAAGATGGTGTTGCGTCCACCGGCCAGGCGAATCAGGAACGACGCCGGGATGCGCATGGTGGCACCGGAGATGCCAGCAATAGCGGTGAGGGTGAACAACTCAGCCTGCGTGAACGGAAAGCCCAGGTTCAGCATCTGCACCGTAATAATGCCCCACATGCCCCAGACGGCAAAGCCGCACAGCAGCGCTGGCACCGAGAGCCACAGATTTCGGTAGGCAATCTTCTTGCCGGTGGATTCCCAGAATTTCTCGTCTTCCGGGCGCCAGTCGACGATGTCGGCGTGCGAATGGTGTGGGTTGGTCATGGTTACTTTCGGGAAATGAAAACTAGTTCTGCAGACTGAAGGCGGTGGCGTCTTTGCCCATGAGGTGGCTGCGGCGCACTTCGGTCCAGTACATCCAGATGAGCGACACCCACACCACGCCATACATCAGCATGAAGGCGCTGGACCGAATGCCGGTGAAGTCCATCAAGGCTCCGAACATGATGGGAAGCACAAAGCCGCCCAAGCCGCCTGCCAGTCCCACGATGCCGCTGATGGCGCCGATGTTGCCGGTGTAGTCGTCGCTGATGTATTTGAAGACGCTGGCCTTGCCGAAGGCGAAAGCGATACCCAGGATGAAC